>JBQGEN010000056.1:0-2273 GCA_052039615.1 Sideroxyarcus sp.
TCCTACACGCCGGGCGTGACGCCCACCGACCTTTCCACCGCCCTGCCCGACTACGCCATCGCCGCCATCCGCGAGGCGCTGCCCGCGTTCGAGAAACAGATCAAGGGCTTCGCCATGGAAGACGCGGTGCTCACCGGCGTCGAGACGCGCACCTCCTCGCCCGTGCGCATCAAGCGCGGCGAGGATTTCCAGAGCATCAACATCAAGGGGCTGTATCCGGCGGGCGAAGGCGCGGGTTATGCGGGCGGAATATTATCGGCGGCGGTGGACGGCATCGAAGTGGCCGAGGCCGTTGCGCTGGATTTGATCAAGAATTAGCACGGATCGCCCTCCGTTCGTCCGTCGACTCTGCCCAGGACCAAAGGCCTTGTCGAACCATGGACGGAGGACGATCACAGCCAACGCATTATCTATTCCAGCCCTTCGACAAGCTCAGGGCGAATGGGGCAAGTCCTGTGATTCTTTAGTGCAGTGTCTTGCTGGCCGACATCGCCATGACGTCGGCGAATACCGCGGCGGCATCCACTCGGTCGAACACGTAGCGTTCGTTGCAGAATTCACAATGCACTTCGATGTCTCCGCGCTCGGCGAGTATCGCGTCCACTTCCGCCCGGCCGACCATGCGCAGCATCTGCGCCACATTCTCGCGCGAGCAAGTGCAGCGGAAGACCACGGGCTGCGCATCGAACAGGCGGATGTCTTCCTCGTGGTACAGGCGATGCAGCAGTTCGCCTGCGGGCAGTTGCAGCAGCTCTTCCGACTTGAGCGTGTCGGCCAGTTGCGTCGCCCTGCCCCACGCATCTTCGTCGCGCGAGGCTTCGCGCTCGGGCAGTTTCTGCAGCAGCATGCCCGCCGCGCCCTTGCCGTCTGCCGCCAGCCACAGGCGCGTCTCCAGTTGCTCCGAGCGCGTCATGTAGTTCTGCAGGATCTCGGCGATGCTGTCGCCTTCCAGCGCGACGATGCCCTGATAGGCCTGGTTGCCGTCCTTTGGATCGAGCGTGATGACGAAGCGCCCGTCGCCCACCAGGTCCTGCAGCGTGCCGTGCGTCAGCTCGCCTTCCCACTTGGCCGTCGCGCGCAGTTCCAGGTCGCCGGAGCATTCCACCACCAGCAGTTTCACCGCGCCCTTGCCGTGTATCTGCAGCACCATCGCGCCCTTGAGCTTGAGCGTCGCGGCCAGCAGCACCGCAGCGGCGCACAGCTCGCCCATCAGGTTCTGCAGCACGGCGGGATAATTGTGGCGCTCGATCACGGACTGCCAGACTTGGTCAAGACGCACGATCTCGCCGCGCAGCGGCGCATGTTCGAACAGGAAACGATGCAGGGAATCAGCGGAGGTTTTCATGGCGCGCGATGATAGCACGCGCCGTCACCGCCTTCATTTGCCCGGGCACATCAGGCGCATGCGCTCGCCGGTGGACGGGTGGCTGGATAGATAGTCCATCGCGCCGCTGTCTTTTGCGGCATCCGCTTCCGCATGTTTCTCCCCGGCCTTGGCCTGGTGGGCGGCTTCCAGCTTGTCCAGCATGGTTCCCAGCAGACAGGGAGACAACCCGTTGGCGCGCAACGTCTGCTCGGCATAGATGTCCGCCTCGCGCTCCATGTCGCGCGAATATTTAGCCTGCATGATGATCGCGGGGGCCGTCGCCAGCAGCGAGCTGACATCGCCGACATACCAGACCAGCACCAGCCCCACCACCGAACTTTGCAGCACCATGCGCATGCCATGGCGGCGCTCGACGTGACCACGCTCGTGTGCCAGCACAGCGACGATCTCGTTGTCGTCCCGGGTCAGTTCGACCAGTTCGTCCAGCATCACGATGGTGCCGTCCGGCAAGGCGAAGGCGTTCGCGCCCATGTCCGGCGAGCTGCGGAAGATGATGTGATATTGCAGCTCGGGATCGGCCGGCGGCGCGAGCCGGGCGAAAGCATCGCGCAGCTCCTGCTGGCGCGCCGCATCCAGCGTGCTCGGCTGCAGCATGAAACGGTCCAGCGTTTCCAGGGTGGAGCTGCCCATCTTCTGCAGCAGCGCACCCGGCACGCGCAGGGCGATGGCTTCGGCCCCCCATGGCAGCAGATAACGGTAGGCGCCGGCGAAAGCGACCACGATCAGCAGCACCGCCGCCAGTGCCCAGCCCAGGCTGTGCTGCATGCGATCCAGCCAGCTCCGGCCCACCCCGGCCTGTGCCAGCAGGCGGGCCAGACCGGCCAGGTCCTTCACCTCGCAATGCCCGCCGCCGGCATACGTGAGCAGGCGCGGCGTATCGCCCAGA
>JBQGEN010000057.1:0-2234 GCA_052039615.1 Sideroxyarcus sp.
CCCTACACCTGCTCGTTCTGCGACCGCACCGTGTTCGAGCGCCTGTACAAGGTCAATTCGGCGCAGTACATCTACGACCACATGAAGCACCTGCGCGACAAGTTCGGTGTTTATCACATCAACTTCTACGACGACCTGTTCACCGCGCAGAAGAAGCGCGTGTTCGACCTGTGCGACCTGCTCATCGAAAAGCCGCTCGGCATGCAGTTCAACTGCGCCATCCGCACGGGCCACACCTCGGACGAGATGCTGCAGAAGCTCAAGCAGGCGGGCGCGCTGATGGTGTCCATGGGCATCGAATCCGCCGACCCCGCGATGATGGAACGGCACAAGGCGGGCGTGACGCTGGAAGCGGTGAAGAAAACGGTGGAGCAGATCCACGCGGCCGGCCTGCGCGCCAAAGGCCTGTTCATTTTCGGCATGCCGGGCGAGACGCCGGAGACGGTCAAGGTCACCAGCGACTTCATCCTGTTGCTCAACCTCGACGAAATGAACATGACAAAGTTCAGCCCGCTTTACGGCGCGCCGATCTGGGACGAATGCGTGAGCGGCGAAGAGGGCGATTTCATCGAGGACTGGCGCCTGCTCAATTGCCTCAACTTCGTATTCCTGCCCAAGGGATTCAAATCAAGGGAGGAGATGGACGCACTCTACAACTGGCACATCCTGCGCTTCTACAACAGCAAGAACTATCACCGCACCTTCGCCAAACGCCTGTGGCAACACCGCTGGAGCCTGTGGCACCTGATCAAGAACCTGCCGCGCGTGATCCAGGCCAACCGCTACTTCCAGTCCAACCAGAAAGACCTGGAAGCGATCAAGCAGAACTTCCCCAAACACCCGCGCCAACCCACCAACCTCGTGCCGCTGCTGGGCGAGGAACTGTATGCCGACAAGGTGTCGACGGTGAAGGTGAGCCTGCCGGTGAGCGTGTTGAAGAAGGCCGACGATGTGCCGCTGCAGAGTGCGGAGATGGCGGACGACTAGCAGTTTTTCGGCCAGTCATGGCGGGTCGATAGACCTCTTGATTCTTTGCAGTCGTACATGCGCGGGAGAAAAACCAGACTTGCGGCGCGGTCATTGAATGGGCAACATAATGCATTTTCGCAGCAATGAGTTTCAGGGAACGCTCGGCATTCGGTGGAGCGTGTTGTTTGCCAGGATATTTGAGAATCTTATGAGAGGGACGCTGAAATGACGGGCCATAAAATCCAGATGGCGGTATTCGCAGTTGTGGCCGCGCTAATGCTGAGCGGTTGCGCAACCGAGGTCAAGCGCGTAGGTATTGAGGAGGTCAGGGATCTGTCGGGCAACTGGAACGACACCGACTCGCGACTGGTATCGGAAGAGTTGATCCGCGATTCGTTGTCCGGCGGCTGGATCAATCGCCACATGAATAAGACCGGCAAGGAGCCGGCAGTCATCGTGGGCTCTGTTCGCAACCTTTCGCACGAACACATCAATACCCGCACCTTCGTTGCCGACCTTGAGCGCGCCTTTGTAAATTCAGGCCGCGTCGATGTGGTTGCATCGAAGACCGAGCGCCAGGGCATCCGCGAAGAGCGCGCCGATATGGACCTGAACTCGAGCGAAGACAGCCGCAAGGAAATGGGCAAGGAGACCGGCGCCGACTACATGCTGATGGGGACGATCAATTCCATCATTGATGCATCGGGCGGCGAGCAGGTTCGGTTTTATCAGGTGGATGTCACGCTGATCAGTCTTGCCGACAACCGCAAAGTCTGGACCGGGCAGAAGAAACTTAAAAAGGAGGTGAAGGAGGCGAAGTTTCGTTAGCAGCGTAATTCGGTATTCCTGGCGCAGATCAGGACTACCTTAAAACGCGCGATATTGCAGGCATTGAATATCCCGGTCGCAACTTAACTTCAGGGGAAAAGCATGAGAGTGGCTTCAGCGGCGCATCAGTCGTTCCGGTCGATTCAATGAGCTTCAGTCGGTTATCCCAGGCGTTATTGGGTGTCTCAGTTCTGGCAATGGTTTTGGTGCTGCCGGGATGCGCGACGTACAGCGCCGGTTTTGCCCAGGTGGAAAACGCAGCGGCAAAACGCGACCTGAATGGCGCGGTAAAGTCGCTCGACGCGCTCAAGTTGTCCGGCGCCGACGAGGCCTTGTTGCATCTGAACAAAGGGTCCTTGCTGCGGTTGCAGGGAAACTATGCCGATTCCAACACTCATTTTGAAACCGCCAAGAGCATGATGGAAAAGCTTAGTGCG
>JBQGEN010000058.1:0-1583 GCA_052039615.1 Sideroxyarcus sp.
AGGGCGGCGTGTTTGCGGCCAACAAGGCGGAACTGGTGATGATCGCCAGTGAGATGCGCGCCCGCGCACTGCTGACGGCGAGCCGCATGGTGCCGCGCGGCAGAGCGGACGCAACAGGCAAGACTGCAGATGAAGATATAAGCGTTTCCGCGCAGTCTCTGGTCGCAGCAGAGCGACTGGCTGCCGGATCGCGCCCCACCGCCGTGCAGCAGAACGTCCCGGCCTGGCTGGTGTTCGGCATGTTCTTCGTCGTCGCGTCGCTGTCCAACCTGTTCCTGCAGGAGCGCCAGTGCGGCGCGCTGGCCAGGCTGGCCAGCCTCGGCGTGCCGGTCAGCATGATGATCTGGGCCAAGGCGCTGCCCTATCTCGTGATCAACGGACTGCAAGCCGCGCTGATGCTGGCGGTGGGTGTGTGGCTGATGCCGGTGCTGGGCGGCGATGCGCTGTCGCTGGCGGGCATCCATTGGGGCGCGCTGCTGCTGGTGCTGCTGGCGGTGAGCATGGCGGCGATCGGCCTCGCGCTCGCGCTGGCCAGCCTAGTGCGCACCCAGGCGCAGGCGGCCACGCTGGGGCCGGTGGTCAACATCCTGATGGCCGCGATCGGCGGCGTGATGGTGCCCAAGTTCGTGATGCCGGACGTGATGCAGCGCATCGCGGAATTCTCGCCGATGAACTGGGGGCTGGAAGGCATGCTCGCGGTGCTGCTGCGCGGCAGCGATATGGGCGGCGTGCTGCTGCCCTCGGCCAAGCTGATGGGATTCGCCGCGCTGATGGTGGTTATCGCCGTGCTGCTGTTCCGCCGCAGGGTGAGCTGATGACTGTAGATATGGAAGCCTTCAGGGAAGAGCTGAAAAGCATGATACTCGCCGCCGTCGAGAAGGACGCCCCGCCCGGCGGCATTGCCGACGACGAGGTGCTGTTCGGCACGGAAGCGCGGCTGATGCTCGACTCCCTCGATGCATTGCAGATCTCGATGGAGATCCAGAAGCGCTACGGGGTGCGCATGCCCGACAGCAAGGAAACGCGTCGTGCCCTGGTCAACGTCGCCCACCTCGCCGAATATCTGACCGCACGTCGCAAATGAGGCCGGTATACCTGCAAGGGCGCGGCCTGATCTCGGCGCTGGGCGAGAACCTGCCGCAGGCCCTCGCAACCCTCGCCGCCGGCGGTGTCGTGCCGCAGCGGATCAGGCTGCCCGGCGGCACCGATTGGCCCTGTTATGCCATCGTACATGAGGAGCAGGACTGGAGCCGCCGCGCGCGGCAACTGATCTGCGCAGCCGCCGGCGAGGCGGGGCTGACAGGCGCAGGGCTGGCCGATCAGCGCGACATCCCGCTATTCATCGCCTCGTCATCGCTGAATATCGGCGCGATCGAGATCGACGAGAACCAGCTCGGCGACAGCTTCCATTGTGCCGATGAGATCGCCGCATGGCTGGGGTGGCACGGCCCGGTCTATATCGTGTCCAGCGCCTGCACCTCGTCTCTGCAGGCGATACTGGCCGCATCAAGATTGATTGGTTCGGGTGCGGTGTCCGACGCCGTCGTGCTGGGGGTGGAGCTGCCCAACCGCTACTCCCTGTC
>JBQGEN010000059.1:0-8064 GCA_052039615.1 Sideroxyarcus sp.
AGAAACTGGTTGGCCTGTACCGCGTCCCCCACAGAATCGTCCACCAAGTCGTCGAACATCAGACATTGATGCGTGCCGTTATTGAATAATTCGATGGCCATTTGTCTTCCCTTCCTTTTGTTAACTTGCCCCTGTGCCCGATTCTACTGCATTCCAAACCATACCGACAGGGGCTGATCTCTTCCCCAACACATGCCCCTACGAAAAGCGTAAGATTAGCGCAGTACCGCAACTCAGAAGTTATTTCACAATCACTGATGGAGAGCAGAGTATGGCAAAGAAGAATGCGTTTTATGCACAATCCGGCGGCGTTACTGCCGTGATCAATGCTTCAGCCTGCGGTGTCATCGAAACCGCCCGCAAACACAAAGACAAAATCGGCAAGGTCTATGCCGGACGCAACGGCATCATCGGCGCCCTCACCGAAGACCTGATCGACACTTCCAAAGAATCCGCCAAAGCCATCGCAGCACTGCGCAGCACCCCTTCCGGCGCATTCGGCTCCTGCCGCTTCAAGCTCAAATCGCTGGAACAGAACCAGCGCGAATACGCGCGCCTGATCGAGGTGTTCAAGGCGCACAACATCGGCTACTTCTTCTACAACGGCGGCGGCGATTCCGCGGACACCTGCTACAAGGTGTCGCAACTGTCCGAGAAGATGGGCTATCCGGTGCAGGCCATCCATGTGCCGAAGACCGTGGACAACGACCTACCCATCACCGACTGCTGTCCCGGCTTCGGCTCGGTCGCCAAGTACATCGCCGTCTCCACGCTGGAGGCCAGCTTCGATGTGCGTTCCATGGCCAAGACCTCGACCAAGGTGTTCGTGCTGGAAGTCATGGGTCGCCATGCCGGGTGGATCGCCGCCGCGGGCGGCCTGGTAGAAGAACAAGGCATCCCGGTGGTCATCCTGTTCCCCGAGATCGAGTTCGACCAGAAGAAGTTCCTGGCCAAGGTGGACGCGATGGTCAAGAAACACGGCTATTGCAGCGTCGTGGTGTCGGAAGGTTGCCATTACCCCGACGGCAAGTTCCTCGCCGAACAGGGCACGCGCGACGCCTTTGGCCATGCCCAGCTGGGCGGCGCCGCACCTGTGGTCGCCAACATGGTGAAGGACGCACTGGGCTACAAATTCCACTGGGCCGTGGCCGATTATCTGCAGCGCGCCGCGCGTCACATCGCCTCCAAGACCGACGTCGACCAGGCGTACGCGCTGGGCAAATCCGCCGTGGAACTGGCGCTCAAGGGCCAGAACGCCGTGATGCCCACCGTGGATCGCGTCTCCGACAAGCCGTACAAATGGAAGATCGGCGTCGCGCCCTTGTCCAAGGTCGCCAACGTGGAGAAGTTCATGCCGCGCAACTTCATCACGCCGGACGGCTTCGGCATCACCGAAAAATGCCGCGCCTACCTCACGCCGCTCATCAAGGGCGAGGACTATCCGCCCTTCAAGGACGGGCTGCCGCAGTATGTGCAGCTGAAGAATGTAGCCGTCGCCAAGAAACTGGCAGAGTTCAAGCTGTAATTTCGTCAACACACCGCTCCGTCAGGGGCGGTTCTTATTTTTTTTGGGGGGGGTAGATCATGGCAGGGAGCTTGATATTCGCGCTGGTGTGCGCGATCGCAGCGATACTGTACGGCGTGTTCTCGATCAAATGGATACTGGGTCTGCCAACCGGCAACGACCGCATGCGCGAGATCGCCGCTGCAGTGCAGGAAGGTGCGCAGGCCTACCTAGCCCGGCAGTACACCACCATCGCCGTCGTCGGCGCGATCCTGCTGGTCGCCATCTTCCTGGCGCTGGGCTGGCAGACTGCGCTCGGTTTCGTGCTCGGCGCGGTGCTGTCCGGCCTGACCGGCTTCATCGGCATGAACGTCTCGGTGCGCGCCAACGTGCGCACCGCCCAGGCTGCCAGCGGCGGATTGAACGCCGCGCTGAACGTCGCCTTCAAGGGCGGCGCGATCACCGGCCTGCTGGTGGTCGGCCTGGGACTGCTGGGCGTGGCCGGTTATTACGCGTTCCTGACCCTGATGATGGGCACTTCCACGTCCGAAGCGACGCATGCGCTGGTCGGGCTCGCGTTCGGCGGTTCGCTGATCTCCATCTTCGCCCGTCTCGGCGGCGGCATCTTCACCAAAGGCGCGGACGTCGGCGCCGACCTGGTCGGCAAGGTCGAGGCCGGCATTCCCGAGGACGATCCGCGCAACCCGGCGGTGATCGCCGACAACGTCGGCGACAACGTCGGCGACTGCGCCGGCATGGCGGCCGACCTGTTCGAGACCTACGCGGTGACCATCATCGCCACCATGGTGCTGGGCGGATTGCTGATCACAGGCTCACCCGAGGCGGTGATCTATCCGCTGGTGCTGGGCGGCGTGTCCATCATCGCCTCCATCATCGGCACGTTCTTCGTCACCGCGCGCGAGGGCGGCAAGATCATGAACGCGCTGTATCGCGGCCTAATCGTGTCCGGCGCGCTGGCAGTGGTCGCCTTCTATCCGGTGACTACCTGGATGCTCGGCGACGGCGTCATGATAGACGGCCAGCTGGTGTCGTCGATGAACCTCTATCTGGCTTCGCTGATCGGTCTCGCGCTGACTGCTGCCATGGTGTGGATCACCGAGTATTACACCGCCACCGAGTTCAGCCCGGTGCGCCATATCGCGCAGGCCTCCACCACTGGTCACGGCACAAACGTGATCGCCGGCTTGGGGGTGTCGATGAAATCCACGGCCGCACCCGTGATCGCGGTGTGCCTGTCGATCTGGGGCGCCTATGAACTGGGGGGGCTGTATGGCATCGCCATCGCCGCAACCTCTATGCTGTCGATGGCCGGCATCATCGTCGCACTCGACGCGTACGGCCCGGTCACCGACAACGCGGGCGGCATCGCCGAGATGGCCGGCCTGGACGAGAAGATCCGCAGCATCACCGACCCGCTCGACGCGGTGGGCAACACCACCAAGGCGGTGACCAAGGGCTACGCGATCGGCTCCGCCGGTCTCGCGGCACTGGTGCTGTTCGCCGACTACACCCACGCGCTGGCGACCCACGGCGGCCCGGCGCTGACCTTCGACCTCTCCAACCACATGGTGATCATCGGCCTGTTCATCGGCGGCATGGTGCCCTACCTGTTCGCGGCGATGGGCATGGAAGCGGTCGGTCGCGCCGCGGGCAGCGTGGTGGTCGAGGTGCGCCGCCAGTTCAAGGAGATCCCCGGCATCATGGAAGGCACCGGCAAGCCGGAATACGGCACCTGCGTCGACATGCTGACCAAGGCCGCGATCCGCGAAATGATCGTGCCCTCGCTGCTGCCGGTCGCCGTGCCCGTGATCGTCGGCCTGACGCTGGGCGCTCAGGCGCTGGGCGGCGTGCTGGTCGGCACGATCATCACCGGCATCTTCGTCGCCATCTCGATGACCACCGGCGGCGGTGCGTGGGACAACGCGAAGAAATATATCGAGGAAGGCAACTACGGCGGCAAGGGTTCGGAAGCGCACAAGGCAGCCGTGACCGGCGACACCGTGGGCGACCCCTACAAGGACACGGCCGGCCCCGCCGTGAACCCGCTGATCAAGATCATCAACATCGTCGCACTGATGATCGTGCCTCTGCTGTGAGCAGCTGACCGCGCAAGAAAGCATCAAACAAAAGGCCGACGCAACGTCGGCCTTTCCATTTCCGCAGCTGCTCCGAATCCTCATCCGGCGGCGACGTTCCCTGGATGCGCGCCACGCCCTGCCCGCCGCGTTTTGCGCTCGCCGCTTTCGAACAGCACCAGCCGGCTCATCACGAAGCCCCCCCCTGCATCCTTGATGCCGTTGGCGCTCAGCAACACGGGCTGGCTGGTGCCGTCATCGCACGCGATCTCGAGTTCGAGATCGCGTATCTGGCCGCTCTCCTTGAACTGCTGCAGGCTTTCCACAAAGGACTTGGCGCTCGCGGGCGCCAGCAGATCGGCAAACCTGATCTTGCCCATGACCTCTTCGCGGGAGCGGGCGAGCCACCTGAGCCCGTGATCGTTGATCTGAACCACCACTCCGTCCGGATCGAGCGAACAATAAACGCAGGGAGCGTTGTGATAAAGGTCTGCGAACTGGTCCACGGATTTCCGCAGCGCGCTCCCGGACTTCGTGCAAGCGGCAAGTTCGCTGACCAGATTGTCGATGGATGACTTGAGGATCGAGCTCTGCTTCTCGAACTGCACCGTGCGATTTGCCACCATCTCTTCGAGGCGCCGGCGATGCTGATGCAGCTCCTCTTCGACCTCCTTGTCCTTCGTGATGTCGACCAGGATGCCCTGCATGAACAGGGGCTCGCCCGATTCGTGGCGCACCAGGCTCGCCTCGTTCAGGAACCAGCGCACTTCGCCGCTGCGGGTGAGCAGCCGGTATTCGCAGCGCACGGGCTCGCCGCTCTCGTAGCCGCGCGCGATCTCGGCGTACACGAGCGTGCGGTCCTCCGGGTGAACCTGCTTGAGGAAACCTTCCGGATTGGCCAGCAGTTCCTCGGGCGAGAATCCAAGCTGGCGTATCTGCGGGCTGATATACAGCAACGTGCCAGAGGCATCCAGTGCGGTGGTGTAGGTGACCGCGGGGATATGCTCCACCAGGAAGCGGTATTTCGCCTCTGCCTGGATCAGGCTCTCTTCCGCCTGCTTCTTTTCCAGCAGCGTACGTCGCTCGCGCAGCACGCGCTCGATGACGGCGGGCAGCAGCTCGAGATACTGGCGGCTGGAGTCCTTGACCAGATAATCCTGCGCGCCGCGCTTCAGGGCCTCGACCGCGACCGAGGCGTTGTCGGTTCCGGTCAGCATCATGACCGGAACCGGGATCTCGCCCAGATCGCTCCTCAGTTCTGCCAGAAACTCCAGGCCGTTCAGGTCCGGCAAGTGGTAATCGAGCAGCACGCAGTCCGGCTTGTTCGCATGCGCCAGCTGCAGGCCCTCGCGGCCGGTCTCGGCTTCGGACAGCACGTACTCGAACTCCGTATGCTGCGCCAGTGCGCGACGGCAGGCCATGCGGTCCACGATATCGTCCTCGACCAGGAGTATATGTATCTGCGGCTTGCTCATAGCGGCACCTCGCTGATGGTCCAGTAGGCATCGATGGTGCGCATGATCTCGACGAACTGCCGGTAATCCACCGGCTTGGCCATGTAACCGGCCACCCCCAGGTCGAAACTGTTGATCTTGTCCTGCTGCTCGCCGGACGTGGTCAGCACCACCACCGGGATGCGCCTGAGTTGGGCGTCATGCTTCATCACCTGCAGAAACTCAATGCCGTTCATGATCGGCATATTGATGTCGAGCAGGATGATGCACGGCTTCTCGCTGGCCGGGTCGCGCAGGTATTTCAGCGCCTCCTCTCCGTTCTCCGGATTCACTACCGGGTTGTTGACCTTGATCTCCTTCAGCGCACGCTTGACCGTCATGACGTCCACCTGGTCGTCTTCGACCAGGAGGATGGGCTTGTCGGCTATCTTCATGCTTGATCTCCCATGGTTGAGGTTGAGGTTGAGGTTGAAACTGGTATCGCCGACGAGCGCGGCAGAGTGAAGAAAAACGTGCTGCCTGCGCCGACGGTGGATTCGACCCAGACATCGCCACCATACATTTCCACGATCTTCTTTACAAGCGCGAGGCCCACGCCGGACCCTTCCACGCGGTCGCGCGGGGCGAGCGTCTGGAACAACTGGAATATCTTGCCGAAATGCTGCTGTTTGATGCCGGGACCGTTGTCGGAGACGCTGAATCGCCATTGCGCCCCCTGCTCGCTGCAGGCGATATGGATCCTGCCTTCGGCCTTGTCCATGTATTTGATGGCGTTGGAGAGCAGGTTCTGGAACACCTGCTGGATGCGAGTCGGCTCCGCCATGACGGTCGGCAAGTGACTGTCGATGGTGATCGTGAAATTCGCCGGCGGGGCCAGCAGGTCTATCACCTCCCGCACCAGCCGGTCGAGGTCCACGGCCACGACCGCCTCTTTCACCCGGCCTACCCGCGAATACAGCAGGATGCCGTCGATCAGGCCATCCATGCGGTGGACCCGGCTGATCAACAGGCGCATGTGCTCGCGGCCTTCGGCGTCGAATTTGTCCGCATAATCCGTCGACAGCCAGTCGGCCAGCGAGCCGATGGCTCGCAGCGGCGCCTTGAGGTCATGCGACACGACGTAGGCGAAGTTCCTGAGTTCCTCGTTGGCACTTTCGACCTCCCGCAACAGGCGGTCGCGCTGCTCCTCGGCCTGCTTGCGCTCGGTGATGTCGCGCAGGAAGCTGTAGATCAAGCCGCCGTGGAACTTGCTGTAGTTCGAGCTCACCTCGACGATCTGGATGCGCCCGTCCTTGCGGCGCTTGCGCGTCTCGTAGCGGTCGCTGCCCGTTTCGAGCAGCTTGGCGATGTGCCTTGCGCTTTCTTCCGGCGTCTCCAGCGTCTTCAGATCGGCGGTATTCATGGTCAGCAACTCCGCGCGGCTGTATCCCGTCATTTCGCAATAGGCATCGTTCACTTCCACGATGCGTCCGCGCATGTTGGATATCAGAAAGGCATCCAGCGAGGTGCGGATCATGACCTTGAACTGCTCCTCCTCGTTCCTGTGCAGCGCATCCTCGAGCTGGTCGCGCTCGCGAACATGAATGACCAAGGGACGGACCAGGAGATAGTAGAGCGCCGGCGAAACGAGCACGACCAGCAGCGTGGCATCGATGATCGCCTCGCTCCACAGGGGCTGCTGCGGCAGATAGACCAGCAGAAGCATCACCACCGCTTCCGAAATGAAGACGGACAGGACGACTATCAGGAAAAACAATGCCGGAGATCTGGAAAGCAATGACTGGTCCTCTCAGTGATCCATCTATCGCTACCGCCAACTGCTGATGGTTGATTATAGTGCATCCCGGTAGCACGCACCTGTCACGTCTGGCGCCGGAATCCACGACCGGACAGGTGGCGCCGCCGGGCTTCAGCCCTTCTCCATGAAGCGTTCCAGATGCGCGAGAAATGCGCGCGTCTTGGCCGGCAAGTAGCGACGGGTGGGCATCACCGCCCAGGCCGTGACCGAGGGAAAGCTCCATTCCGGCAACACTCGCACCAGTCTTTTCTTGCGCACATCCTCATCGGCGAAGGGTACCGGCAGCATGCCGATACCCGCGCCGTCCAATATCAATTGTTGAATCACACTGATCGAATTCAGAGCCATGCGTCCCGGCGGCACGCCTTCCCAGACCTCCTTGCCGCGCAACAGCCTCCATGGCAGCGGGTGGCCGAGGTCGGAGACCATGCGCAGCGCCGTGTGCTGCCGCAATTCGTCGGGATGCTGCGGCGCGGGATGCAGCGCTAGGTAGATCGGGCTGGCATACAACCCCAGGTGTTGCTCGTCCAGCTTGCGCGCGACCAGCGTGGAATCGTTGGCCAGCACGCCCATGCGAATGGCGAGATCGAAGCGTTCGCCGATGAGGTCGACCAGTCGCGAACTCAGGTCCAGTTCGAGTTCGATCTCGGGATATGCCTCGATGAAAGTGGCGAGCGCACGTGACAAGGTGCGCCTGGCGTAATCCTCGGGCATGGAAACGCGCAGCTTTCCATGCGGCTGCACTTCCTGGCTGCGCGCGAAATCCTGCACCGTGGCGACCTCCTCCGCCACCCGGCGGCTATGGTCGAAGAACTCCTTGCCGAACTCCGTGAGCGTCAAGCGGCGCGTCGTGCGTATCAGCAACCGCTGGCCCAGCAACTCCTCCAGATTCGTCAGGCGGCGCGACACCGTGGCTTTGGGCATGCCCAGCTGTTCGGCGGCGCGAACCAGACTAGCCTGTTCCGCGATGGTCGCGAACAGGATCATGTCGTCGGCAGAGATGTTCTTCTGTTCCATTTATGGAACAGTCTATCCCGTTTTATAGGCTTTATCTATATTTGCGAGACGCCTAATATGCATGCACTTTAGTCCACCAAGGGGACACAACATGAATACCGCAACCCAGACACCACTGCGACAATCGCGCAGCATCGAGCGCCTGATCGAAGGCGTCGCCACCTCGGACGGCGCGGGCGTAAGCCTGACCCGCGT
>JBQGEN010000060.1:0-6834 GCA_052039615.1 Sideroxyarcus sp.
ATCAGTGCCGCAGCCGCGGCCACATGCGGCGTCGCCATGCTGGTGCCTTGGTAATAGACGTAATTGGAGCCGCCGCTCATGACAGGCGTGGTCGTCCCGCTGTTGAGGGTGGACAGGATGCCGGGATCGAAAGAGGCGGGATAGGATCCCATGTCGGCGCCTTGCGCGGCCAGCGTCACGTTGGTCGGGTTGGTGGTATTGGTCGCCGGCGAACTGTAGTTACTGTACGCAGCGCGGCTGCCGTCCCTGGCGATGGCCGCGACGGAAATCACGTTGGCGCAGTTTGCAGGCCGGAAGTTGGCGACATCCGCATTGGAGTTGCCCGCCGCCACGACCACCACCGTACCCGCCCCCACCGCCGCATCGATCGCAGCCTGGTAAGTAGTACCGCACGCGCCGCCGCCGCCCAGGCTCATGTTGATGACCTTGGCCGGATTGGGGTTGGCGATACTGGGATGCACGTTCGCCGCCCACATCATGCCCTCGGCGATGTCCGACACATAACCGCCGCCCTTGCCGAGCACGCGCACCGGCAGGATCCTGGCGTTATAGGCGCCGCCGATCACGCCCACGGCGTTGTTGCCGAGCGCGGCGATGGTGCCGGCCACGTGGGTGCCGTGCCAGCTACTATTCTCCTGAACAGGATTGCCCATGCCATCCAAAGGACACATTCCAAAGAAGAGGGAACCAGACGTGGTGCACTCGGCCACCGTAAGGAAGTCGCCGAGGTCGGTCGCATTGGCGGACGGGGCGATATAGGCACTGGCATCCGCCGTAGTCGACACGCAGGTGCCGCGTATCCGGCAATCGGTAGTGAAATCGTAGCCGACCGAGACCAGGTTGCTGCCCGCCCCCGCAGCGACCGTGCCGCCAGGTCCGACGATGTCCACATGCGGGGTGATGCCGGTGTCGACCACCGCGACGACCACCCCCGTTCCGGTCACGCTATCCCATGCGGTCTCAAAGTCGGCGCCGTAGCTGCCGGTGCCGCCGGGCGCGGGCGAAGCCACGGTGACTGCGGGGCGAATGCCCCACAGGCCGGGGTTACCGGTCGGTCCGGTGGTGTAGTAGGGATCGTTCGGCGCCGCTTGGCGCGTCATGATCGCGTCTTCCTCGACGTACTCGATGCCCGCCAGGTTGCGGATGCCGGCGATCGCATTGTTCATGGTCTGCCGATTGGGGCGCCCGGCAACGGCAAGCACGTGTGCACCATTGAAGATCGCGCGCCGTTCGGTCAGGGCGACGCCCGCCGCCGACTGCAACTGGCTCATGGTCTGTGCCGTCAGCGGCTGGCTTAGTTGCGCCCTGATCTGCGCGACGCTCAACCCCCTGGGCAGGTTATTGGCCTTGAATTTGACGATCAGCCGGTCGCTGACGCGCGCCACGTTGTTCACCACAACGGAACTTGTTTTGGGACCGGCCGCCAGTGCGAGCATGCTGCCGCACATCAACGCCATGGAAAGTGCAGCCAAGACGGAACGACGTGTACTTCGCTTCATGAGTTCTTCCCCTTTGCGATCTTATTAGTAGTGAACATGCGACGGAACTTCCTCCTGCACCGCGTCCTTGGCAGTGCTTGTTATATTGGCGCCGGCCCCCCGGTTTGACCGGTGGCCGGCGCGCTGGTGCTACTGGTGCTGCATGATACTGTCCTGTTCCACCGCCCTGATGCCGAGCTTCTCCGCGTCCCGCATCAACGTTTCCGCGAATTCGGCGAAACCCGATTCCGGCGGCAGCGTGATCCCGTAGATCAGGGCGTCGCCCAAATAGGATCGGAAGAACACGGGCTGGCAATGACAGGCTGCAGCGATGGCCGTCGACAACGCCGGATTATCCGAGGTCGGACGCTGAAAATGGATGATGGCGCGGGTTGATCGTTGCATGGCGCTACCTTGTTCAACGGGCGCGTAAGATTTCGGGTTGGGGGCGGTCTGCTGCGGGTGCTGTGCACAACCGGCAAGGGCGGACAGCAGCAATGACGCCGCAACACATAACCCGCCGAATGTCTCTTGCCCCATGAATTCTGTCGTCCAAGATGTAGGCCGCGATATTAGTCCGAATGCCAATGTCTTGGGAAGGGTGTTGACGGTCTATATACTTTTTCTTCTTCCATGTTCTCGACTGGCGTGCGCCGCGCTGCTGCCGTTCGTCCGTTCGCGGCGTTGTCACCTCGATCTGTCGAACAGCATCTCCAGCCGCATGCTGAGCACCGAACTGGATTTGAATTCCCGGTCCCGCGGGAAGTGCAGCTGGGGGCTGAGCTCGAAAAACACCCATTGCCGGTGCAAGCGGTAGCGATAGACCAGCAGCAGGACAGAGTCCATCACCTGTGTCTGCGGACGGGTCACGCCGATCACGCTCGCCTGGTACAGCAGGGCTGTGCGATCGTTCAATTTGTGGAAGAACGAGAAATCCTGGCGCAGGTCCATATTCTGCGTGTCGTGCAGCCACGTGGCGCTGCTGGAGGCGCGGAACAGGACCGGTTCGCTGATGGTGCGCTCCAGATCGAGCAGCGTACTCTCCCCCGCACCGATGGTGTTGAACCAGAACAGGCTCTCCGCCACTTTCAGACGCCACTGGTCATCCAGCGGCTTCGTCAGGCTGGCGCGCGTACGCGCGAAGGGTGCCGTATTCAGCCCCGCGAATTTTAGCCCGCCGTCCGCGCTGAAGTGCCAGCGCTCCGCGGCCGCGCGCTCGAAACGCAGAGCTGCGGCATAACTCTCGGGGGGAGTGGCCTTTCTGAGCGGCGGTGTCCGGGTATTTGCCGGATCGACGGTTGCGTTCTTGTCCGGGTCGGTCTCGATCAGCAGGTGCAGCCGCCTTTCGGTCGCAGGCAAACGCACATTGGCCCGGCCCGACAGCACGAACTTGCGCTCGCCGCCGTATCCGACCACACGCGAGAGGTCCAGTTGGATCACACTGTCATTGGCCTCCTGGTAATTGCGCTCATCGCCGAAAAAACGGTCGATCCCCGTGACAAAACCGACGAACCGGTCGGACAGATAATCGCGCGAGGCATCGGCCATACCGAGGATGGGTAGCGGTGGCGCTTCGGGCGGGGCGGGAGGCGGTACGGGCGGGGCTTCCGGCGGCTTCGTCTTCGTTCTTTTCTTCTTCACCTTCTGCGGCGGCGCCTGTTTCGGCGCGACGGGGGCCGCCGCGGTCACGCCGCTTGCCCGCAGCGGCACGGTGACCTCTTCTCCCGCCGCATGGGGGAGAAACGCCAGCGCCAACGCCAGGTACGCGGCGATCCGAACGGCCAGTGCGGGGCGCAGCGTCATGCGCTCAGGCGGGGAACACCCCGGTGGAGAGATAGCGATCGCCGCGGTCGCACACGACGAACACGATGGTGGCGTTCTGCACCTGCTGCGAGATGCGCAAAGCGATGCTCAGCGCGCCGCCGGACGAGATGCCGCAGAAGATGCCCTCCTCGCGCGCGAGGCGGCGCGTCATCTCCTCGGCGTCCTGCTGCCCGACATATTCGATACGGTCCACGTTGTGCGGGCTGTATATCTTCGGCAGGTAGGCCGCCGGCCATTTGCGGATGCCGGGGATCTGCGCGCCCTCTTCCGGCTGCGCGCCGATGATCTGGATGGCGGAATTCGCCTCCTTGAAATAACGCGCGCAGCCCATGATGGTGCCCGTGGTGCCCATGCTGCTGACGAAATGCGTGATTCCGCCCCGCGTGTCGCGCCAGATCTCGGGGGCCGTGCCGTGGTAGTGCGCGAGCGGGTTGTCGGGATTGGCGAACTGGTCGAGGATGATGCCGCGCCCTTCGTTGCGCAGCCTTTCCGCCGTGTCGCGCGCCAGCTCCATGCTGCCTGCCTTCGGCGTGAGCACCAGTTCGGCGCCGAACGCGCGCATGGTCTGGCGCCGCTCCACGCTCTGGTTCTCGGGCATAACCAGGATCATCTTGTAGCCGCGCATGGCGGCCGCCATCGCCAGCGCGATGCCGGTGTTGCCGGAAGTCGCCTCGATCAACGTGTCGCCCGGCTTGATGTCGCCGCGTTCCTCGGCATGGCGGATCATGGAGAGCGCGGGCCGGTCCTTCACCGAGCCGGCCGGGTTGTTCCCTTCCAGCTTGGCCAGGATGACATTGGAGGTGGCGCCGGGGATACGCTTGAGTCTGACCAGCGGGGTGTTGCCGACGTAGTCGTCCAGTGTCTTGTACATGTGGCGTTCCGCAGAAAGGAAAACGCCAGCATGATAAATGCTGGCGTTCTCTTTTGCACTGCCCGCTTCAGATGGCGATGCCCGCAGGATCGAACAGCTTGTCGAACAGGATCGAGCTCAGGTAGCGCTCACCGGAATCCGGCAGCACCACGACAATGGTCTTGCCCGCGTTCTCCGGCCGGTTGGCGAGGCGCACCGCGGCGGCCACCGCCGCGCCGCTGGAGATACCGGAGATGATTCCTTCCTCGCGCGCCAGGCGCAGCGCGTAGGCCACAGCGTCCTCGTTGCTCACTTGCTCGATGTCGTCCACCAGCGACAGGTCCAGCACGCCGGGCACGAAGCCCGCGCCGATGCCCTGGATCTTGTGCGGCGCGGGCTTGAGCTCGAATCCCGCGCGCTTCTGCGTCAGGATCGGGCTGGCAGAAGGCTCCACCGCGACCGAACGGATCGTCTTGCCTTTGGTTTTCTTGATGTAGCGCGACACGCCGGTGATGGTGCCTCCCGTGCCTACGCCGGCCACGAAGATGTCCACCTTGCCGTCGGTGTCGTTCCATATCTCCGGCCCGGTGGTCGCTTCGTGCACGGCCGGGTTGGCAGGGTTCTCGAACTGCTGCAGCAGCACGTATTTCGGATCGGAGTCGGCGATCTCCTGTGCCTTGGCTACCGCACCGCTCATACCCTTGGCACCTTCGGTCAGCACCAGCGTGGCGCCATAGGCGACCAGCAGCTTGCGCCGCTCGATGCTCATGGTCTCGGGCATGGTCAGCGTGAGCGGGATGCCGCGCGCTGCCGCCACGAAGGCCAGCGCGATGCCGGTATTGCCGCTGGTGGGTTCGACGATCTCCTTGCCCGGCCCGAGCAGGCCGCGTTTCTCGGCATCGTCGATCATGGCCACGCCGATGCGGTCCTTCACCGAATAGGCCGGGTTGCGCCCCTCGATCTTGGCCAGGATGGTCGCCTGCGCGCCGGCGCCGATGCGGTTCAGTCTGACCAGCGGCGTGCGCCCGACGGTCAGCGCATTGTCTGCAAACAGGTTGGCCATGCTTCTCTCCTTGACTTGATTCACGATGGCGCAAGTCTAACCAACTGCCGCCGCTTTATGAACTGATCTGTAGTTATATCTATAGAACCGCGATCGCCACCCGCTGCCGTCATTTCTTCCAGGACAGGATGGTCGGTTCTTTTCTCGATGCGGCCGGCGCTTCGCCGACGGGGACGCCGACGACGATCGGCGCGATGGCGGAGTACTCGTCAGGAATGCCGAGTTCCGCTTTCACCTTGTGGATATTCAGCGCGGAAACGACAGAGCCGATGACGCAACTGCCCAGGCCGCTGCCGCTCGCTGCCAGCATCAGGTTCTCCGCCGCCAGCCAGCAATCGGCGGCCGCGAACGGACCGGACGGCTTGGCGCAAATGATGACAAGGGTGGACGCACCATGGAAGATATTGAAATCCGGCCGGACGAAATGCCCGAACGAGTGGCCGCTCCCGTGCGCATTGCGGTGGCGGACCTCTTCGACGAAAAGCGGCTTGGCCAGGTCGGACAGGCGCTGCAGCAGCGCGGGGTCCTGCACGACGACGAAGGCCCAAGGTTCCTCGTGCATGGCCGTGGGCGCATGTACGGCGGCGTCTAGCAATTTTCTTACGGTAGCTTCATCAAGGACAACCGGTGCGTAGGTGCGGACCGAATGGCGGGCAAGGAGGGCTTTGAAGACGCCCTGGCCGGAATGGTGCAAGCTTCGTTCATTCATGGATTTCTCCCAATGACAGTTTGCGTCGGCAAGCATAGTGACTAAGCACGGGCGATGCAACCGGTGCGCCGCCATGGAAGAGCCCGCAAGGTCCGGCTTGAAGGGAGCAGAAGGCAACAAGCCCGTTCGGCCGTGCGCCGAACGGGCTTGTGTACAGGGGACGATGCTACTTGCTTGCGGTCTTTTCGGCAGTGCTGGCGGCGCTGTTCACCGTCAACTCCTTGCGCACTTTTTCCAGCGTCTTGTCGCCGAAACCGTTGACCTGCTTCAGGTCGTCCACTTTCTTGAATGGCCCGTTGTGCTTGCGGTATTCGACGATGGCTGCGGCCTTGGTCGGGCCAATGCCATTGACGGCCTCCAGTTGTGCCTGGCTCGCGGCGTTGAGATCGACCGCTGCATGGGTGATACCGGATAATGCGAACGACATGAACAGGGAAAGCAAGAATCTCTTCATCACAATTTCCTTTCACAAAGTTAAGCGACTGACGTCGCGGATCGCATACCTCCTCCTATTTGGACTGCTCCAGCATGTAATTCACATAATTGGCGGTGCCCTGCTCGACGGTCAGGAACGGCTCGGCATAACCGATCTCGCGCAGGGCGCTCACGTCAGCCTGGGTATAGCTCTGGTATTTGCCGCGCAAGGCTTCCGGGAACGGGATGTAGCGGATGATCTGTTGCTGCTGCAACTGTTCCAGCGTCAGCGCGCCCTCGCCCTTGGCCGCGCGCAAGGTGTTGATGGTGGCCACCGCCACGTCGTTGAAGCTCTGCGCGCTGCCGGTGCCCAGATTGAAGATGCCGGACTTGCCCGGATGGTCGAGGAAATGCATGTTGACCTTGACTACATCCTCGATCGAGACGAAGTCGCGCAGCTGCCCGCCGTTGGCGTAGCCGTCGCAGCCCTCGAACA
>JBQGEN010000061.1:0-4807 GCA_052039615.1 Sideroxyarcus sp.
GTGTCCTTCACCACCGACTGGCGCTTCTCGCCGGGGCGCTCACGCGAGATCGTGCATGCGCTGCTGCACAACAAGCGCGACGTGAGTTACGCGGAGATCTCTTCGCAGCACGGCCACGATTCGTTCCTGATGCAGGACGAGCAGTATTTCGCGGTGATGCGGAATTATCTGGATAACGTTGCCGAGGAGTGTGCAGCATGAGCGGACACGACCACGCCTCCCTCGCCGCCGTGCGCCCCGACTTCGCCGCCATCGCCGCGTGGATACCGCAGGGCTCCTCAGTGCTCGACCTTGGCTGCGGCGACGGCAGCCTGTTGCGCTACCTACGCGAGACGCGCGAAGTGCGCGGCTACGGGGTGGAGATCAGCGACGCGAACGTCGCGGCCTGCATCGCCAACCATGTGAACGTGATCCAGAGCGATCTGGAATCCGGGCTGGCGGACTTCGAGGACGACGCCTTCGACTTCGTCATCCTGTCGCAGACGCTGCAGGCCACGCGCCACACCGAGGCGCTGATGAGAGAGATCGTGCGCGTCGGCCGCGAAGGCATCGTCAGCTTCCCCAATTTTGGTCACTGGAAGAATCGCCTGCAGGTGCTGCTGGGCAACATGCCGGTCTCCAAAGAGTTGCCGTACCAGTGGTATGACACGCCGAACGTGCACCTGTGCACGCTGGACGACTTCGAGATCCTGTGCGCAAATCATCAGATCGGCATTCTCGCGCGCCACGTGATTTCGGGCGGTCGCGACGTACAGGTGATGCCGAACCTGCGCGGCAGCACGGCGGTGTATCGCTTCAAGCGTGCAGAATGAGATCCGTTCGTGCTGAGCCTGTCGAAGCACGTTTCGTGACATATCCGGCGCGGGGCGAACGACCAAATCAGGACCTGCACCCACAATGACCGTCTGGCAACAGCTTTTCACCAAGCGCATGCTCATCTGCGTGTTCACCGGCTTCACCTCCGGCCTGCCGCTGTTCCTGCTGTTCAATCTGCTGCCCGCCTGGCTGCGCAGCGAGCAGGTCGACCTCAAGACCATCGGCCTGTTCGCGCTGATTCAGTTTCCCTACACCTGGAAATTCCTGTGGTCGCCGTTCCTCGACCGTTACGTGGTGCCGCTGCTGGGCCGGCGGCGCGGCTGGATGCTGCTGACGCAGATCGGGTTGCTGGCGACCATCGCGGCGATGGGCGGCTTCTCGCCGACCAGCGACCTGGTCGCCATCGCGTGGATCGCCACTTTGCTCGCCGTGCTCTCCGCCACGCAGGACATCGTGCTGGACGCCTACCGGCGGGAGCTGTTGAGCGATGCCGAACTGGGGCTGGGCAACGCCATCCACGTCAACGCCTACCGCATCGCCGGACTGGTGCCCGGTTCGCTGTCGCTCATCCTTGCCGATTTCCTGCCGTGGAGCACGGTGTTCATCGTCACCGCGCTGTTCATGCTGCCCGGCATGGCAATGACATTGCTGGTGAGCGAGCCGCACCGCGCATCGCCACCCAAGACCCTGCGCGAAGCGGTAGTCGAACCGTTCCACGAATTCATCACACGCCAAGGCTGGAACAGCGCGCTGCTGGTGCTAGCCTTCCTGCTGTTCTACAAGCTGGGCGACAGCATGTGCACCGCGCTGGCCACGCCGTTCTATCTCGACATGGGCTTCTCCAAGACCGACATCGGCCTCATCGCCAAGAACGCCGGCCTGTGGCCCTCCATCATCGGCGGCCTGCTGGGCGGACTGTGGATGGTGAAGATCGGCATCAATCGCGCGCTGTGGCTGTTCGGCGTGGTGCAGGTGGTCTCCATCTTCGGTTTCGCTTGGCTCGCCTCGCATGGCCCCTTCGCCGAGATCGGCGTCGCCGAACGCGCCCAGCTCGCCATCGTCATCGGCCTCGAAGCGCTCGGCGTGGGCTTGGGCACCGTCGCCTTCGTCGCCTTCATCGCCCGCACCACCCACCCCGCCTACACCGCCACCCAGTTCGCGCTGTTCACCAGTTTGATGGCGATCCCGCGCACCTTCGCCAATGCGGCGACGGGATGGCTGGTGGAGGGCATGGGGTGGACGATGTTTTTCCTGCTGTGCGCGATGCTGGCGATACCGGGAATGTTGCTGTTGTTCAAGGTTGCGCCGTGGAGTGATTTTCAGCAGAATGTGCCGAGATAACACATTATCGACATAGAGGCATTATGAAGGCGCGAACAGTTAACCTGATATCAAATAGGTTTCAAATATTTTTCCTTGTTTTAATTTCCACAACTTTAGCGAGTTGTACAACAACGAAATTTCAATCTAAGTCCATTGAGTACACCGATACCGTTCCTGTTACCGCCATCTATCTTTATTCTTTTTTGGATCTGCGAGAGGGTATCTTGGGGCCCAGATTTATAGATGAAGTGAAACATCAATTTCCTGCTGCAACTTCCCAAGAAGGAATAGCGTTACAACAGCTGTGGTTCAACGACTCACCCCTTAGAGCCCAATTTTCACTTGAGGCTGTAAAGACCAATTCTGGCAGCAAGACTCGAGTTCCTGTAGATGAAGTAATTCAGGCTAATCAGGAAAATGAGCGCTCTTTCGGTGCTTCGCACCGCTTGATTGCCTTTCCATCTTCGGTGATGGCGTCAACTACTGCAAATAGTTTTGACATCCGTTGGGCGCTTGTAAATACAAAAACAAACCAAGTGAGTTGGGCGACCACATCATTTAGTTATCACCAAGTTTGGTTTGGGAGAGACGACAATCCGCAAGAGCGTGCGAAGACATTTGTCCAAGGCTTTATGTCCGAATTACGAAAAGCTAAAGTCATCCAGAGCAAGCAAAGCCAAATTGAAACACAGCCAACGGCGAGTTCTGCAAATTAGGCTGATTTGACGCGTAACACTACGAAGCCGAGGAAAACATTAGCCTGCGTAGGGTGCAATGAGCGTAGCGCATCGCACCGGGTGTTTTGATATTACCGATACGGCGAATGCCCATTGCTCTTCGACAGGCCCAAGAGAGCGCTATTGCGCCCTACCTCCAAGCTGCCCGTCCTGCACCTTCCCCAGCAACACCTGCGCACCAATCGCCCCGATCAACGCCATCAACATATCCGACTGCGTATCCCACGCATAACCCTGCGTGCCGAGGAAGGCATCCGCGCCTTGGCCCATCATCTCTGCTGCCGCCCATTCGATGAGTTCGTACACCGCGCTGACCGCGAGGCAGCAGGCAGCCACCAGCGTGAACAGCAGCTTGCCCTGGCGTAACGGCGAGCTGCGCAGCAGCAGTTCGCGGAACAGCATGGCGGGGATAAAGCCTTGGGCGAGGTGACCGATCTTGTCGTAGTTGTTGCGCGCGAAGCCGAACCATTCCTGCATCCAGTAGCCCAGCGGGACTTCGGCATAGGTGTAATGGCCGCCGACCATGAGGATGAGCGCGTGCAGGAACAGCAGGTGGTAGAGCAACGGCGTGAGGGTGTAGTGCTTGTAGGTGGCGATGAGGATGGGGACGGCGATGAAGATGGGCGCGACTTCCATCCACCAAGTGGGGTAGTCGTGGGGGTGGAGAGCGGTGACGGCTAGCAGGATAATCCCGGTCAGCAGCAAAATTATGGGTTCGTTGATTTTTTTCATTCTTTAACCCTTTTTAGCCACAGAGGACACAGAGACCACAGAGAAAGTCACTGCACCTGAAAAGTCAGCCGGTTTTCTCTGTGAACTCTGTGTCCTCTGTGGCTAGATTGTTTTTGACTTTACTCTTTGTAATCCACCATCATCGGTGCATGATCGCTGAACCGCTGGTCCTTGTAGATCCCTGTCGAAACCGCCTTCTCGGCCATGCCCGGCGTGACCGCCTGATAGTCCAGCCGCCAACCCACGTCCTTGGCCCAGGCCTGTCCGCGGTTTGACCACCAGGTATAGGCTTCCAGCTCCGGATGCAGTTTGCGGAACACGTCGACGAAGCCGACTTCGTTGAACAGCTGGGTGAGCCAGGCGCGTTCTTCGGGTAGGAAGCCGGAGTTCTTTTTGTTGCCTTTCCAGTTTCTCAGGTCTTTTTCGGTGTGGGCGATGTTCCAGTCGCCGCAGACGATGACGTCGCGACCGCTTTGTTTCAGTGAGACCATGTGCGGCATGTAAGCTTCCATGAACTTGAACTTCACCGCCTGGCGTTCTTCGCCGCTGGAGCCAGAAGGCAGGTAGAGCGAAACCACGCTCAGATTGCCGAACTGCGCTTCGATGTAGCGGCCTTCGGCATCGAATTCCCGGATGCCCAGGCCGACGATGACGTTGTCGGGCTTCTGCTTGCTGTAGATGCCGACGCCGCTGTAACCCTTCTTTTCGGCGTAGTGGAAATAGCCGTGATAGCCAAGCGGAGTGAGCATGTCCGGGGTCATGTCCGGCTCCTGCGCCTTGAGTTCCTGCACGCAGAGGATGTCGGCATTCTGTTGGGCGAACCATTCGAGGAAGCCCTTGTTGTAGGCGGAGCGGATGCCGTTGAAGTTGAGGGTGATGATGCGCATGAATTTTCTCGTGAAAAGGTGGCAGGCATTATAATCGCGTGCAACGTTTCTACCCTCTCCCTAAACCTCCCCCTGCATGGGGGAGGGAATATATCGAACTAAGGATTTCATGCACGCCTATCGCCAGGATTTCATCCGTTTCGCCGTCGCACAGAATGTGTTGCGCTTCGGCGAGTTCCAGACCAAGGCCGGCCGCCTCTCCCCGTATTTCTTCAACTCCGGCCTGTTCCAGGATGGCGCCGCGTTGCGCGAGCTGTGCCAGTTCTACGCGCAGGCCATCCTCGCTTCCAGCGTCGAGTTCGACATGCTGTT
>JBQGEN010000062.1:0-19167 GCA_052039615.1 Sideroxyarcus sp.
ACTTCGACGGCAGGCTGCATAGCCAGCAATGCAGCGGCCAGGCCAGGCTCAATTCCTGCATCTTCGAGTATGTGTAGTTTGCGCGTCCGGATTCGGTGATTGACGGCGTGTCGGTATATGAGACGCGGCTGTACATGGGCGAATACCTGGCGGACAAACTCAAGCGCGTGTGGCCGGATCACGACATCGACGTGGTGATCCCCATTCCGGACTCCAGCCGCCCCAGCGCGATGCAGATGGCCAACCGCCTCGGCCTCCCGTTCCGCGAGGGCTTCGTGAAGAACCGCTACATCGGCCGCACCTTCATCATGCCGGGGCAGGCCATGCGCAAGAAATCCGTGCGCCAGAAACTGAATGCCATCGGTCTTGAGTTCAAGGACAAGAACGTGCTGCTGGTGGACGACTCCATCGTGCGCGGCACCACCAGCCGCGAGATCGTGCAGATGGCGCGCGATGCCGGCGCGCGCAAGGTGTATTTCGCGTCCGCTGCACCTCCCGTCAAATTCCCCAACGTGTACGGCATCGACATGCCCAGCCGCAAGGAACTGATCGCCACCGGACGCACCGATGATGAGATCTGCCGCGAGATCAGCGCTGACCGCATCATCTATCAGGACCTCGACGATCTGAAGGCGGCGGTGCAGAAGTGCAACCCCGAGATCGCGAAGTTCGACTGCTCCTGCTTCGACGGCGAATACATCACCGGCGATATCACTGCCGAATATCTGGACCGCGTCGAGGCCGCGCGTGCGGGAGGCAAGGCAAACAAGCACGTGGACGATGAGCAGCTGGAACTCGATCTGGCGATGTCCGCGAGTTCGATGTGATGCGTTGACAGTCCGCGGCGGGGGGTGCTACTTTCCGTCTGCGCCGATTTGAGGAACAGCTTGCGGGCGCGTTACAAATACTGCTAAAGCGAGGGAAACCCGGTTTAGCGCTAAGCTTTCCGGGTTTTTTATTGGCGGCAGTGTCGGCGTGGACAGGTCGCAAGGACGAAGAGCATGACAGATTCATACCAACCAGAAACGCTGGCGGTGCGCGCGGGCGGCGTGCAAAGCCAGTTCCATGAGCATAGCGAGGCGCTGTTTCTCACTTCCAGCTTCACTTTCGATAGCGCCGAGCAGGCTGCCAAGCGCTTCATCGGCGAGGAGCCGGGCAACATCTATGCGCGCTTCACCAATCCCACCGTCACCATGTTCGAGGAGCGTCTGGCGGCGCTGGAAGGCGCGGAGCAGTGCGTGGCGACGGCTTCGGGCATGGCCGCCATCCTGTCCTGTTGCATGGGGTTGCTGAAAGCGGGCGACCACATCGTGGCCTCGCGCAGCCTGTTCGGCGCCTCCATCAACCTGTTCAACAACTACTTCAAGAAATTCGGGGTGGAAACGACCTACGTTTCTGCGACCGACGTGGCCGAGTGGAAAGCGGCGGCGCGCCCCAATACCAGGCTGTTCTTCCTGGAGACGCCCTCCAACCCGCTGACCGAAATTTCCGATATCGCCGCCATCGCAGCCGTGGCTAAAGGCTGCGGCGCATTGCTGGCTGTGGACAACTGTTTCTGCACGCCCATCCTGCAGCGTCCGCTGGAGCTGGGCGCGGACATCGTGATCCATTCCGCGACCAAGTACATGGACGGGCAGGGGCGCGTGCTGGGCGGCGCCGTGCTGGGCAGCAAGAAACTGATGGAGCCGGTGTATGGTTTCCTGCGCACCGCAGGACCCACCATGAGCGCGTTCAACGCCTGGGTGTTCCTGAAAGGCCTGGAGACGCTCAAGCTGCGCATGGATGCGCACAGTGCCAATGCCCTGCAACTGGCGCAGTGGCTGGAAAAGCAGTCCAACGTGGCGCGCGTGTTCTATCCCGGACTGCCGTCGCATCCGCAGCATGCGCTGGCGATGAAACAGCAGCAGACGGGCGGCGGCATCGTGGCGTTCGAGGTGAAGGGCGGCAAGGAAGCAGCATGGAAGGTGATCGACAACACGAAGATGCTGTCCATTACCGCCAATCTTGGCGACACCAAGACCACCATCACCCATCCGGCCTCCACCACCCATGCGCGCATCACGCCGGAAGCGCGTGCGGTGGCCGGCATCAGCGACGGCCTGATCCGCATCGCAGTCGGCTTGGAGGCGGTCATCGATATCCAGAACGATCTCGCGCGGGGACTGTGAATATGAGACGGGCCAAACGAGTTGCGCGTCCTGTCGTCAGCGCCCCCGAGTCCGGGCAACTGGCACGCCAAGTCGGCGACGCGCTCAAGGCGCATGGCATGACGCTGGTGACGGCAGAATCCTGCACGGGCGGCGGCGTCGCGCACGCGGTCACCCGCATCTCGGGCAGCTCGGCCTGGTTCGACCGCGGATTCGTGACCTATTCGAATGAGGCCAAGGAGGAGATGCTGGGCGTCTCGCCCGAAACGCTGGCTCAGCATGGGGCGGTGAGCGAACAGACGGTGCGTGAGATGGCGGAGGGTGCGCTGCAATATAGCCGCGCGCAAATGGCGGTGGCAGTGAGCGGCATTGCCGGCCCGAGCGGCGGCACGCCGGAGAAGCCGGTCGGCATGGTCTGGTTCGCCTGGGCGAGCAGCGACACGGTGAATACGGCCTGCCATCGGCTCTCCGGCAATCGCGATGGCATTCGCGCAAAGTCGGTGCAGATCGCCCTGCAGGGCGTGGCCAACCTGTTGAATGGCATCACAAAAACAGCATAAATTAAAAAGAGAACGAACGTTCTGTACAACTCCGAATTGTTGTGCCACAATCCGCCCCATCGAATTTTCTGAAAGGGGAACCACAAATGGATGACAACAAGAGCAAGGCACTCGCAGCGGCACTGAGCCAGATCGAAAAGCAGTTCGGCAAGGGTTCCATCATGCGCCTCGGCGAGAGCGAGGTCGGCAAGGACATCCAGGTCGTCTCCACCGGCTCGCTCGGGCTGGACATCGCCCTTGGCGTCGGCGGTCTGCCGCGCGGCCGCGTCATCGAGATCTACGGCCCGGAGTCCTCCGGCAAGACCACCCTCACATTGCAGGTCATCGCCGAGATGCAGAAGATGGGCGGCACCGCTGCCTTCATCGATGCCGAACACGCACTCGATCCGCAATACGCCAAGAAGTTGGGCGTGAAGGTGGAAGACCTGCTGATCTCGCAGCCGGATAACGGTGAACAGGCGCTGGAGATCGTCGACATGCTGGTGCGCTCCGGATCGGTGGACGTGGTGGTGGTGGACTCCGTTGCCGCGCTGACGCCCAAGGCCGAGATCGAGGGTGAGATGGGCGACGCGCAGATGGGCCTGCATGCGCGCCTGATGTCGCAGGCTTTGCGCAAGCTCACCGCCAACATCAACCGCTCCAACACCATGGTCATCTTCATCAACCAGATCCGCATGAAGATTGGCGTGATGTTCGGCAATCCCGAGACCACTACCGGCGGCAACGCGCTCAAATTCTATGCCTCCGTGCGCATGGACATCCGCCGCACCGGCGCGATCAAGAAGGGCGACGAGGTCATCGGCAACGAGACTCGCGTCAAGGTGGTCAAGAACAAGGTCGCCCCCCCGTTCAAGGAAGCCAACTTCGACATCCTGTATGGCGAAGGTATCTCGCGCGAAGGCGAGATCGTCGAACTCGGTGTGCAGCACAAGATTGTCGAGAAATCCGGTGCCTGGTATGCCTATAACGGCGAGAAGATCGGCCAGGGCAAGGACAACGCGCGCGAATTCCTCAAGAGCAACCCGGTGATCGCCGCCGAGATCGAGAACAAGGTGCGTGCGGTGCTCGGCATCGCCGCCTTGGGCGCAAGTGAAGTCGCAGAAGAAGCCTGAATTAAGCCTGCGCGTCCGCGCCATGCGGTATCTGGCGCGGCGCGAGCATAGTCGGGCCGAGCTGCACGGCAAGCTGCTGCCGCACGTGCAGGAAGGCGAAGACCTTGCTGCCGTGCTGGACGAGTTGGAGAAGCACAACTGGCTGTCCGATGCGCGTGCCGCCACGCAATGGGTGGATGCCAAGCGCGGCCGTTTCGGCACCCAACGCATCGCGCACGAATTGCACCAGAAAGGCATCGCCGAGAACCTGATCGCCGAAGCCATCCCCCAACTGAAAGAATCTGAACTGGATGCGGCGCGCGAGGTGTGGCGGAAGAAGTTCGGCGTTCTGCCTCAAGATGCCAGGGAAAAAGCGCGGCAGGTGCGCTTTCTGCAATCGCGCGGTTTTTCCGTGGAAACGACCCTCAAGGTATTGAAGCTGTCCTCCGCAACGGAGGGGGGCGAGGACTGACACGGTGCGCCGTATCGGCGCCCCAAATGGTATGATGCGCGCCTTGTCCAGCCTGCCTGGAACGTGACTTTAAAGCTCAGGGTGCATCGATGAAAAGCAGTGAAATCCGCCGGAAATTCCTGGAATATTTTGCCTCCAAAGGCCACACCGTGGTCGCCTCCAGTTCGCTGGTCCCGCATGAAGATCCGACGCTGTTGTTCACCAACGCGGGCATGAACCAGTTCAAGGACGTGTTTCTCGGCTTCGACAAGCGCCCTTATACCCGTGCCGCCACTTCGCAGAAATGCGTGCGCGCCGGCGGCAAGCACAACGACCTGGAGAATGTCGGCTACACCGCGCGTCACCACACCTTCTTCGAGATGCTGGGCAACTTCAGCTTCGGTGACTACTTCAAGCGCGACGCAATCAAGTACGCTTGGGAACTGCTCACCGAAGTGTTCAAGCTGCCGAAGGACAAACTCTACGTCACCGTGTATGCCGAGGACGACGAGGCCTACGACATCTGGACCAAGGAGATGGGGCTGGCGCCGGAGCGCGTGATCCGCATCGGCGACAACAAGGGTGCGCGCTACGCCTCCGACAATTTCTGGATGATGGGCGACACCGGCCCCTGCGGTCCCTGCACCGAGATCTTCTACGATCACGGTGCACATATCCCCGGCGGACGTCCCGGCACCCCGGAGGAAGACGGCGACCGCTACATCGAGATCTGGAACAACGTGTTCATGCAATTCAACCGCGACGAGGCGGGCGTGATGCATCCGTTGCCCAAGCCTTCCGTCGACACCGGCATGGGGTTGGAGCGCATCTCGGCGGTGTTGCAGCATGTGCATGCCAACTACGAGATCGACCTGTTCCAGGCGCTCATCAAGGCGGCGGCGCGCGAGACCAATCAATCCAATCTCGACCAGCCGTCGTTGCGCGTACTGGCCGACCACATCCGTGCCTGTTCCTTCCTGATCGCCGACGGCGTCATCCCCGGCAACGAAGGTCGCGGCTATGTGCTGCGCCGCATTATTCGCCGTGCGATCCGCCACGGCTACAAGCTGGGCGCGCGTGAGGCATTCTTCTACAAGATGGTTCCCGACTTGGTGGAGCAGATGGGTAGTGCCTACCCCGAACTGGTCGCCGAGCAGGCTCGCGTGAAGGGCATCCTTAAGCTGGAAGAGGAGCGTTTTTTTGCCACCATCGAGCATGGTATGGCGATCCTTGAGGCCGATTTGGCCGAGATGGACAAGGCCGGCGGCAAGGTGTTCAACGGCGAAACCGCGTTCAAGCTGCACGACACCTATGGTTTCCCGCTCGACCTCACCGCCGACATCTGCCGCGAGCGCGGTGTGACAGTGGACGATGCTGCATTCAATGCCGCGATGGCGCGCCAGAAGGAGCAGGCGCGCGCGGCCGGCAAGTTCAAGATGGCCGCGAACCTCGAATATTCCGGCCCGGCAACGACCTTCCATGGTTACGACACGCTGGAGCACAAAGGCAACATCCTCGCGCTGTACAAGGATGGCGTCGAAGTGAACGAGCTGAACGAAGGCGATATGGGCGTGGTGGTGCTGGACGACACCCCGTTCTACGCAGAGTCCGGCGGCCAGGTGGGCGACTGCGGCGAACTGCGCAGCGTGCACGGCATCTTTGCCGTGGAAGACACGCAGAAGATACAGGCGACGGTGTTTGGCCATCACGGCGTGGTCAAGACCGGCAAGCTGAGCGTCGGCAACGGCGTCACCGCCAAGGTCGATGTGGCAGCGCGCAACCGTACCGTGCGCAACCACAGCGCGACGCACCTGATGCACAAGGCATTGCGCGAGGTGCTCGGTCCTCACGTGCAGCAGAAGGGCTCGCAGGTGGACGCCGACAAGACGCGCTTCGACTTCGTGCAGACCCAGGCGCTGACTGATGCGGAGATACGCCGCGTCGAGGCCATCGTGAATAACGAAATCCTGGCGAATGCGGAGACACAAGCGCGCGTGATGTCCATCGAGGACGCGCAGAAGACCGGCGCGATGATGCTGTTCGGCGAGAAATACGGCGACGAAGTACGCGTGCTGGACATCGGTTCCTCGCGCGAACTGTGCGGCGGCACGCACGTGAAGCGCACCGGCGACATCGGCCTGTTCAAGATCGTGGCCGAAAGCGGGGTGGCGGCAGGCGTGCGGCGTATCGAGGCGGTGACCGGTGAAGGCGCACTGGCGCTGGTACAGCAGCAGGAGCAACAGTTGCAGCAAGTGGCCGATGCGGTGAAGGCGCAGCCGCAGGAAGCGGCGGCACGCATCGCGCAGATTCTCGATAGCGTGAAGTCGCTGGAGAAGGAACTGGCGGCGCTGAAGTCCAGGCTCGCTTCCGCGCAGGGCGATGAACTTCTCACGCAGGCGCGGGACATCGGCGGCATCAAAGTGCTGGCGGCCAAGTTGGATGGCGCGGATGCGGCGACCTTGCGCGAGACGCTGGACAAGTTGAAGGACAAGCTCAAGTCCGCTGCCGTCGTGCTGGCTGCGGTCACTGATGGCAAGGTGTCGCTGGCGGCGGGCGTCACGGCGGATGTGACAGGCAAGGTCAAGGCGGGTGAGCTGGTCAACTTCGTGGCACTGCAAGTCGGCGGCAAGGGCGGCGGCAGGCCGGACATGGCGATGGCGGGCGGCACGCAGCCCGAGCATCTGGCGAAGGCGCTGGCCGAAGTCCCGGGCTGGGTGCAGGGCAAACTCTAGCCCGCGCTGCTTGTGCCTGCCTGCGCAGCTGTAGTAGTGTGTTGGAAAACAACAAGATGAAGCGGTAGGGGGATTCGTTTTCTGGGGCAACGGGGTTGCCACCCTTTGGGAGATAAGAAACGATGCTCAAACAGCTTGGCGATACGATTCTGTTGTTGGAAGATGAAGAAGCCGCGATCTTGCTGGCGCAACAGGCGGTGGCGGGTTGCGCCGGGGATATGCGGCTGGTCGTGGTCCGGGATACGCTCGAAGCGCAGGAGTGGCTGGCTGACAACGCAGCGCGTGGCTATCGCATGCCGTGCTTGGTCGTGCTGGACCTGAAACTCCCCAAACTGGCCGGACTCGGGATGCTGCGCACTCTGCGCCTGGATAAGCGCCTGCAGGACGTGCCCGTCGTCGTGTTCTCCGAGTTGCATGAACCTTCAGACGTGGTGTTGAGCTACCAGATCGGCGCCAACAGTTTCGTCCAAAAACCGGCCGACCTGGCCGAGTTCACCCGGCTTCTGCATGAAATGGGCGATCGCGGCTGGTTGAGCGACAAGCGTGTGCATAGCGCATAAACCAGCGCCCGCCCCCTTGCTCCTTTTCAATATTCCTAGAACGGCAACGTCAGATCTGGCGCTGCTTTCAGTAACACGCGACGGAAATCGTCCTGGATGCGCTTCAGCGCGGCTGCATCGTCCGCCTCGAAGCGCAGCACGATCACCGGCGTGGTGTTGGATGGGCGCATCAGGCCGAAGCCGTCGGCATATTCGACGCGCAGGCCGTCTATCGTGATGATGTCCCTGGCGTCCGTGAAGCGGGCCTCTTTCTGCAACTGCGCGATCAGGGAGTGGTTCACGCCCTCCGCGGTGTGGATGTGCAGTTCCGGCGTGCATACCGCATCCGGCAGGGAGTTCAGAGTGGTGTTCGAATCGGCTACGTTGCTCAGTATCTCCAGCAGGCGGGCGCCGGCATAGAGGCCGTCGTCGAAGCCGTACCAGCGTTCCTTGAAGAACACGTGGCCGCTCATCTCGCCCGCCAGCAGGGCGCCGGTCTCGCGCATCTTGGCTTTTACCAGCGAGTGTCCGGTCTTCCACAGCGTCGGTTTGCCGCCATGTTCGCGTATCCAGCCGAACAGGTTGCGCGTGGACTTCACGTCGAAGATGATCTCGGCGCCCGCATTACGGCTCAATACGTCGGCGGCGAACAGCATCAGCTGGCGGTCGGGGAAGATGATCTTGCCGTCCTTGGTGACTACGCCCAGGCGGTCGCCGTCGCCGTCGAAGGCCAGTCCCAGCTCGCTGTCATTGTCGTGCAGGGCTGAGATCAGGTCCTCGAGATTGTGCGGGTCGGACGGGTCGGGATGATGGTTGGGGAAGTTGCCGTCCACTTCGCAGAACATCTCGGTCACGGTGCAGCCGATGCCGCGATACAACTTGGCCGCGAAATCGCCCGCCACGCCATTGCCGCAGTCCACGGTGATCTTCAGCGGTCGCGCCAGCTTGATGTCGGAGATGATGCGCGCGAGGTATTCCGGCGCGATGTCGTATTGCGAGTAGCTGCCGGTGCCGTGTGCGAGATCGTTCTGTTCGATGCGCCGGCGCAGCTTCTGGATGGTTTCGCCGGACAGTGTCTCGCCCGCGAGTACCATCTTCAGGCCGTTGTAGTCCGGCGGGTTGTGGCTGCCGGTGATCATCACCGCGCAGTCGGTTTTTAGCTGGTAGGCCGCGAAGTAGGTCATCGGCGTGGCGACCATGCCCAGGTCGATGACGTTGATGCCGCTCTTCTGGATGCCGCGTGCCAGCGCCAGGGCGAATCCGGGGCCGGACAGGCGACCGTCGCGGCCGATGGCGATGCTGTGCTGTTTGCGTGCAGCAGCCTCGGAGCCGATGGCGTGGCCGATGGCTTCGACGATGTCATCGGTCAGGGTTTTGCCGACGATGCCGCGGATGTCGTAGGCCTTGAATATCTCTTTGGGAACGTTTGCCATGGCTATCTTTGCGGGTGGACGGGGATGTATTTAGCCACTTGTTGCGGTGGCAGCTTGATCATGCAATTGAAATGTCCGAGCGGACACTCGCGCTTGAAGCACGGGCTGCAGGGCAGATCGAGCTTGAGCACCTGCGCCCTCTCCGACAACGGCGGGGTGAATTGCGGACTGCTGGAGCCGAAGATCGCCAGCAGCGGCCGGTCCAGCGCGGCTGCGATGTGCATCAAACCCGAGTCGTTGCTAACAACCAGGTCGGCACAGGACAGCAATGCGATGGCCTCGGACAGGTCGGTCACGCCACACAGGTTGCGGCACGGTTCATTGCCCATCGCGACGATCTTGTCGGCGACCTCCTTGTCCTTTGGCGAGCCGATCAGCCAGACTTCATGCCCTTGCGCTCGTAGTTGCTGCGCCAGTTCGGCAAAGTATTGGGGCGGCCAGCGCTTCGCCGGGCCGTATTCCGCGCCGGGGCAGAATGCGGTGACGGGCTTGTCCCGCGTCAGGTCGAATTTCTCCAGCGCCCGTGTGCGCTGCTGGTCGCTGACCTGCAACTGCGGCGATGGCAGCGGGCGCGCGACCGGGGCGAGCGGTGCCTCGGCGAGTTGCGCGAAGCGTTCCACCATCAGCGGCAGTTGCTGCTTGTCCAGCCGGCGTGCGTCGTTGAGCAGGCCGTAACGCAACTCGCCGACGAAGCCGGTGCGCACGGGGATGTCGGCGAAGAACGGGACCAGCGCCGATTTCCACGAATTGGGCAGCACGATGGCTTGGTCATAGCGGGCTTCGCGCAATTGCGCCCCCAGGCGTCGGCGGGCGGACAAGGCCAATGCGCCGTGCGGGAAAGGGTTGGTCAATACGTTATGCACCTCGGGCATCTGGCGCAACAGCTTCTCCGTCCATGGCGGCGCCAGCACGTCGATGTGTACGCCGGGGTGGCGCTGATGCAGACGATGCAGCATCGGCTGCATCAACATGCAGTCGCCTACCCAACTGGGCGCGATGACGAGAATTTTATTCAATGCTGGATGACCGGATTAGTGGTGACCGTGCGGCAAATCGCCCCTGAACTTGTACAGCGTGCCGCAATAAGGGCAGCGCGCTTCGCCCAGTTTTTCCACCGGAATGGCGACGCGCGGATGCCCGCTCCACAGGCTGACCGCCGGGGTCGGACAGAAGAGAGGCAAGGCCTCTGCGGTGACTTCGACGTAACGCTGCGTGTTGTTCTCGTTGGACATGCTCTTCCCTCGTTATTCAGGCGTTATACGTGCGCCAGCCAGTTGGCGTATTTTGCATTCTTGCCGGCGACGATGTCGAAGAAGGCCGCCTGCAGCTTCGTGGTGACCGGGCCGCGGCTGCCGCTGCCGATGGTGCGGTTGTCGAGTTCGCGGATCGGCGTCACTTCGGCGGCAGTGCCGGTGAAGAACGCCTCCTCGGCGCAATACACCTCGTCGCGCGTGATGCGTTTCTCGATCAGTTCCAGTCCCATGTCCTTGGCCAGCGTGACGATCGAGTCACGCGTGATGCCTTCCAGGCAGGAGGTCAGGTCGGGCGTGTAGAGTTTGCCCTTTTTCACGATGAACACGTTTTCGCCGGCGCCCTCGGCGACGTAGCCGTCCACGTCCAGCAGCAGTGCCTCGTCGTACCCGTCGTGCGCCACTTCCTGGTGCGCCAGGATGGAGTTGGTGTAGGTGCCGACCGATTTGGAGCGGCACATGTTGATGTTGACGTGATGGCGGGTGAAGCTGGACGTCTTGACGCGGATGCCCTTGGCCATGCCTTCCTCGCCCAGATACGCCCCCCACGGCCATGCGGCCACGGCGACGTGCACGCTGATGGCGGTGGCGGCGATGCCCATCGCCTCCGAACCGTAGAACACGATAGGGCGGATGTAGCAGGATTCCAACTTGTTGGCGCGCACGACTTCCTTCTGCGCTGCCATCAGCGTCTCCTTGTCGAACGGCATCTTCATCTTGAAGATGTAGGCCGAATTGAACAAGCGGTCAGTGTGTTCCTGAAGACGGAAGATCGCCGTGCCCTGCGTGGTCTTGTATGCCCGCACGCCCTCGAACACGCCCATGCCGTAATGCAGCGTATGGGTGAGCACGTGGGTGGTGGCTTCGCGCCAGGGTACGAGCTTGCCGTCGTACCAGATGAAGCCGTCGCGGTCGGACATGGACATGGTGATATTCCTCATTAAGTATTGATGATGCGAAGGTCGCGATTCTAGCCTTTTCCTTGCATTTAATGAAGCTCGGGGTGGTGGTGGTGCCTGCGGCATGAGGCGGCCAAGCCATCGGCGCGAGTAATAGGTCGTGCGGCATATTTTCTTTGTGTGCCGTTCGTGTAATGATTGGCGCGTTAATGGTTTGCCGCGCATTGCGTTACTGGGGGAGCAATATGGTGGAAGGGGCAGGGATGCCGAAGATCGGCGCCGAGGTCATGGAAACGCAGGAAGAGAAGCTGCGCAAGAGCCTGCTGATCTTTGCCAGCGCGTTCATGACGTTCGCGGTCATGCTGTGGCTGGCCATCTACTGGATGCTGGGGGTCAATTTCTCCAGCAACGTATCGCTCGGTTATCAGGCCATCTCGGTCGGGTCGCTGGCCTATTACCTGAAGACCCGCAACTTCGAGGTGCTCCGTTTCGTCCAGCTCACGCTGTTCCTGTTTGCGCCTTTCATCATGCAGTGGAGCATGGGCAGTTCGGTCACCTCCAGCGGTGTGACGCTGTGGGCGTTGCTGGCCCCGATCGGCGCGCTGGTGGTGTCGGGCTGGCGCGAGTCCATTCCCTGGTTCTTCGCCTACATCGTGCTGACGGCGGTGTCCGGCTTCTTCGATTATGTCCTCGGCAGCGGCGGCAGCGGCGGCATCCCGATGAATACCATCGGTGTGTTCTTCGCGCTCAACTTCGCGGCGATGTCCTCGCTGCTGTATTTTCTGGTGCGCCACTTCGTGATCGAGACCGAAAAGATCAAGCGCCAGCTCGACCAGCAGCATGAACTGCTGGCGGAGGAGCAGAAGAAATCCGAGCGCGTTCTGTTCAACGTGCTGCCCTCCAACATCGCCGAGCGCTTGAAGAACAATCAGGGCCTGATCGCGGACGGCTATGCCGACGTCACCGTGATGTTCGCCGATCTGGTGAACTTCACCCAGCTCACCGAGCAGATGTCCCCCGAACAGATGGTGGGGTTGCTCAACACCGTGTTTTCCGGTTTCGACGAGCTTTCCGAGAAGTACGGCCTGGAGAAGATCAAGACCATCGGCGACGCTTACATGGTGGTGGGCGGATTGACGCGCGAACGCGCGGATTATGTGGCGGACATGGCGAACATGGCGCTCGAAATGAACGAGTTCGTCGCCCGCCATCCGGCGCTGGCCAAGCGCGACCTCGGCATCCACATCGGCATAGCCACCGGCCCGGTGGTGGCTGGCGTTATCGGCACCAAGCGCTTCATCTACGATCTGTGGGGCGACACAGTGAACGTCGCCAGCCGGCTCACCGACGACGCGAGCGAAGGGAACATCCTTACCGACAAACTGACCTACAACCGCCTGCGCCAGGATTTCCTGTTCGAGCCGCCCAGCGTGCTCAATGTCAAAGGCAAGGGCGAGATGGCGTCCTATCGTCTGGTCGGCCGCATCGGCCAGACCGGCGGCGACAGCCTGCAGCGGCCGGCCGCAGGCGCTCCGGCCGTCAATTAAGGCTGTTCCAGCAGGATTTTCCAGAGTTCCCGCACGGGCGCGGTGTCGAGCCTGCCCTGTTCGATACGGCACAGCGTCTGGTTGTTCAGGCGCATCTGGTGTTGCACGCGGCGCAGCTCCCTATACAACTCGCGCACCCTGTCGCTGATTTTGTCATCGACCAGTTTCAACTTCGCCGCACTGCAGAGCAACGCGAGATTGCCGCTGTTGGCGGTGAGTTCGGGGTGGCTGGCGGCATGCGCCAGCACCAGGAATTGCACGAGGAACTCGATATCCACCATGCCGCCGCTGTCGTGCTTGATGTCGAAAAGCGGCGTCCGGTTCGGATGGCCGTCGTGCATCTTCTGCCGCATCTCGATCACCTCTCGTCGAAGCTTGGCGATGTCGCGCGGCATGCGCAACACCTCGGTGCGAATGCGCTCGAACTGCGCGCCGACTGATTGATCTCCGGCGCAGAAACGGGCGCGCGTCAGCGCCTGATGCTCCCACACCCACGCATGCTGGCGCTGGTACTCCTCGAATGCGGATATCGAGCTGACCAGCAGCCCGCTCTCGCCGTTGGGGCGCAGGCGCAGATCGACTTCATACAGGCGTCCGGACGAGGTGTGGCTGGAGAGCATGGTGTTGATGCGCTGCGCCAGGCGCGCATAGACCTCGCCCGCATCGGGGTCGTCGTCGTCATAAAGGAACACCAGGTCGAGGTCGGAGGCATAGCCCAGTTCGCGCCCGCCCAGCTTGCCATAGGCGATAACGGCGAACCGAGCGTGTTCCCGGTGTCGCTTGCGCGCATCGCGCCAGCACAGGCGCAGCACATGGCGCAGGATGAGGTCGGCCAGGTCGCTCAGGTGGTCGCTCAGCTTCTCCAGCGGCAGCAGGCCCTGCAGGTCCATCGCCAGCAGATGGAAGGTCTGCGCCTGCTGGAACTGGCGCAGCGTGTCCATCTCGCGCTCGATGTCGCCGGCATGTGCTTGCAGCAGTGCGTCGAGCTGCGTATCCAGCGCCGCCCAGTCCGGCGCGACATACAGCTCGCGCGTGTCCAGCAGTTCGTCGAGCAGGATGGGGTGCCGTGTCAGATAGTCGCCGGCCCAGGCGCTGGCGGCGAGCAGGCGCACCAAGCGCGGCAATGCCTGCGGATATTCGGCCAGAAACGCCAGGTAGGAGGCGCGGCGGGCGATGGCTTCGAGCATGGCCAGCGTACGGCGCAGCGCGTCATCGCGGTTGCCGGTCTCGGCGCACAGCTCCGCCAGGCGCGGCAGCAGCGCATCCAGCCGCAGCCGGCTGCTTTCCGGTAACTGGCGATAGCGGCTTCCGGCACGAAGTTGCAGCAGATTGTCGGCGAGGGCGGTGGCGTCCTCGTAGCCGAGGGCGGCGAGGGCTGCCGCGAGTTCGTCCGCGCTCGCCTCGTCGCGCCACCAGTCGCCCGTGCTGCTGTCCTGTTTTTCACCGAACACCGTGTCGAACTGGCGGCTGACGAATTCCCGCAGCGGAGCCAACGCCGCGAGCAAGGCGTCATAGTCGGCATAGCCCATCGCGCCGGCGACTATGGCTTGCTGTTCGGCCTGCTCCGGCAGGTCCTGGGTCTGCTGGTCGTCGAAGTATTGCAGGCGATGCTCGAGGTTGCGCAGGAAGACATAATTGGCGTCCAGCCGCGCGGCCACTTCCTCGCTCAGTTCGCCGTCGCGCGCCAGCTCGCGCAACACCTGCTGCGTGGGGCGCACGCGCAGGCGGGCATCGCGCCCTCCGCGTATCAGCTGGAACACTTGGGCGATGAACTCGATCTCGCGGATGCCGCCCGGGCCGAGCTTGATGTTGTGATGGCGCTCGCGGCGCGCCACCTCGCTACGGATCTGCGCGTGCAGCTTGCGCATGGAATCGAAGGCGCCGAAATCCAGATATTTGCGGAACACGAATGGCTGGGCGAGTTTTTCCAGCTCGGTGGCGTTGATGTTGTCCGCAGGCGAAATGACACGTGCCTTGATCCAGGCGTAGCGTTCCCATTCGCGGCCCTGGCTGACCAGATATTCCTCAAGCGCGGCGAAGCTCATGGTCAGCGGCCCGCTGTCGCCGTAAGGACGCAGGCGCATGTCCACGCGGAACACGTAGCCGTCGGCGGTGAGGTCGTTGAGCAGTGCGATGATCTTGCGCCCGAGACGGTTGAAGAACTCGTGGTTGCCCAGGCTGCGCGCTCCTTCGGTCTCGCCGTCCTCCGGGTAGACGAAGATGAGGTCGATGTCGGAGGAGACGTTCAGTTCGCCGCCGCCCAGCTTGCCCATGCCGATCACCAGCAGTTCCTGCGGCTTGCCGCTGTCGGCGCCGAGCGGCTGTCCGTGCTGCGCGACCAGCGTGCGCATGGCGAGCTGCTGAGCGCGCTGCACGGCCAGTTCGGCCAGCGCCGTCATGCTGTGCATCACCTCGTCGAGGCCGGAAAGACCGTTCAGGTCGCGCGTCAGTACGTGCAGCATCACCCGCTTGCGCAGCGCGCGCAATGCGCGCGCCAGTTGCGCCTCGTCGTCCGCCGGAAGGGCGTCCGACCATGTGCGCATGACCTTATCGTTGCAGGGGATACGGTGTTGCGCGTACAGCCAGTCCAGCAGCTCCGGCTCGGCATCCAGCAGGCGGGCGAGATAGCGGCTGCAGTGTCGTGCATGTCGCACCAGGCTCTCGAAATCGGCGGGGAAACGGGCGTTGGCGGTATTCATGGCGAGGGCTTCGGGTTAAAATGCGGGCACTTCCTTCCGTACCGCATTATAGGTTCTCCATGACCTGCCTGCCCCGTTTCTTCGTGCTGTCATCGCGCGTCCGATGCTGAGATTCTCCTATCCACGGACTCGGCGCGGCGTGGGGCGGCTGTCCCGCGCCATGCTTGAGCTGGCAACGCTGTTGGCGATCGCCGGCGCGGTGATGTTGCTCGTCTTGCGTTACCGGATATTGCCCGAGATCGAGCTGTACCATGACCGCATCACCGCGGCGGCGAGCGTCGCCCTCGGCCGGCCGCTGAGCATCGGCAAGATCGAGGCCGACTGGGATGGCTTGCGCCCGCGCCTGTTGTTCACCGACGTGCGCATACTGGACGGCCAAGGGAAGGTCGCCCTGAGCCTGCCGCGCCTGGAGAATACGGTGGCGTGGACGAGCCTGCCCACGCTGGAATTGCGCTTCCACACCTTGCGCATAGACAGCCCCGACTTGCTGGTGCGGCGCGACGCGCAGGGACACTGGTACGTGGCGGGGATGCCGCTGGAAACCGGATTGAGGACGGGCGAAGGCGGGGCGGACTGGCTACTGCACCAGACGGGCATCGAGGTGCGCCAGGGGCGCGTCACCTGGCAGGACGATCTGCGCGGCGCGCCGCCGCTGTCGCTCGAACAGGTGGATCTGCGCATCGAGAATCGCCTGGGGCGCCATCGCTTCGCGATCAGCGCCTTGCCACCGCAACGACTGTCTTCGCGTCTCGATGTGCGCGGCAGGTTCCAGGGCGGAAGTTTCGGCGACATGAGCGACTGGCGCGGCGAACTCTACGCCAAGTTCGACTATACCGACGTGCGGGAATGGAAGCCCTGGCTGACGCTGCCCCGCGAGATCAAGCGCGGCAAGGGGGCGTTGCGCCTGTGGCTTGGCTTCCAGCACGGAGGGGCCAACAGCATGGACGCGGATGTCGCGCTCGCTGGGGTGCAGGCGCGCCTGTCGGAAGAGTTGCCGCAGCTCGATCTGAAAGAACTGCGCGGTCGCATCGGCTGGCGCGGACTGGAACGTGGCTTCGAGGTCTCCACCCGGCAACTCGCGCTCAAGATGCGCGACGGCTTCGAACTGAAACCCACCGATTTCAGCCTGCGCCTGCTGGAAGGGCGAGGCAACCTGCAGCCGTCGGGAGAGATACGTGCCAACGAGATCAGGTTCGGCGCCATCGCCCGCTTGACGGACTACCTGCCGCTGGGGGAAGAGATCAAAAGGCACTTGAGCGAAGCCCAGCCGCGCGGGCGCATTGCGGGCTTGCTGGCGCAATGGCAGGGCAGCCTGGACGACATCGTCCGCTACGAAGTGAAAGCACGCTTCGATGAGCTGACGATGCGCCGCTTCGGCAGCCTGCCCGGATTTTCCGGACTGAGCGGAGAGGTGGACGGCACGGAGAGCGGCGGCACGCTCATGCTGGACAGCCGCAAGCTCAGGCTCGATGCGCCGCAACTGTTCGCCGAAGCGGTCGAATTCGACAAGCTCATCGCGCGTCTCGGCTGGCGGCGCAATTCGCGCGGTCTGGAGATCAAACTGAGCAACGTCGAACTCGCCAATGCCGATCTGGCCGGAACGATCTACGGCAGCTATCAGGCCGAAGCTGAGGGGCCGGGCTCGGTGGATGCCACGGTCGAGATGTCGCGCGTCGCGGTGCGCCGCACCGCCCGTTACACGCCGGTACCGGCAGTGAACCAGAAGACGCGCGACTGGTTGCAGGCCGCCCTGCTGGGCGGCCAGGCGGACAGCTTCCGCGTACGGTTGCGCGGCGACTTGCGCGACTTCCCCTTTGTTGGCGAGGAGCGCGGCATCTTCCGCCTGGAAGCGCGCGCACGGGGCGTGGTGATGGAGTTCGCCAAGGGTTGGCCGCGCCTCGAAAATGCACCGACCCATCTGGTGATACAGGGCAACAAACTGGACATCGATGCCGCGAGTGCCACCACGGCCGGCGCCCGTCTGCGCAATATCAAGGTCGGAATCCCGGACCTGCTGTCCCACGGCCTGCTGCTGCAAGTGCGCGGCGAAGCCGAGGACGCGACGCAGCGCTTTCTGGATTACATCGGCAAGAGCCCGGTGAACGGATATCTCGACGGTTTCACCGAGGGCGTCGCGGCGCGCGGCGATGGCAGGCTGAACCTGCAACTCGACATCCCGCTGACCGGCGACGCTGCCCCGGTCAAGGTGCGCGGCGACTACCGCTTCGTCAACAACGAAGTCGATTTCGGCGAGAGCATTCCGCTGCTGCGCAAGGTGAACGGTGTGCTGCTGTTCACCGAATCCTCGGTGAACGCGGGCGACATCGGCGCGCAGATACTCGGCGGCCCGGCGCACCTGATGGTGTTGAGCGAAAAGGGCATGCTGACGACCAAGGCGCGCGGCAAGCTCGACCTGGACAATCTGAACAAGCTGAGTCCCCATCCGCTACTGCGCCGCGTGCATGGGGAAACAGACTGGAGCGCCGATATCCGTGTGCAGAAAAAGCTGGTCGATGTGACGGTGGATTCGGAACTGCGCGGCATCGTGTCGGACCTGCCCGCACCGTTGCACAAGTCTGCCGACGACGGCGTTCCGCTGCACTTCGAGCAAAAGAACATCAATCCCCGCCAGCAGACGCTGGGTTTGCGCTATGGGGCGCTGATCGATGCCAAGCTGGTGCGCCAGCGCGAGGCGGGCAGCGAATGGCAGGTCCGGCGCGGGCTGGTCGCGTTCGGCGAGACCGCCGCGATCAACGGCAGGGACGGGATATGGATCGCAGGCAAGCTGCCGCAGGTGTCGCTGGAAGGATGGAGCGGTCTCGGGCTGGCTGCGGGAGGAGACGGCGTGCTGCCCAACGTTGCGGGCATCGATGTGACGGTGGGCAGACTGAGCGGCTATGGCAATACCGTCAGCGCACTGGGTATCAGGGGCAGCGGGCACAACGGTCTGTTCAGCCTGCGCCTGGCATCCCGGGAGCTGAACGGCGACCTGATCTGGCAACCGCAGGGCAACGGCAAGCTGCTGGGGCGTTTCAGCAATGCGATATTGGGCGAAGGTCATGGCGAGCCGGAGCAAACGGCGCCGGTCACTGCGGATCCCGAACCGACCGACAACAGCACGTTCCCGACGGTGGACGTGACGGTGGAGAAGCTATCCTACAAGGGGCGCCAGCTGGGCAGGCTGGAAATGGAGTTGAACGAGGCCGGCGGCGACGTGCTGCTGGAGAGACTGCGCCTCACCAACCCGGACGGCGTGCTGAACATGAGCGGCAAGTGGCAGGCAGCCCCCGAACAGACGCAGGCCACGCTGCGCCTGGAGATTAGCGATGCAGGCAAGATATTGTCGCGTTCCGGTTATCCGGACAGCCTCAAGGATGGCAGCGGAACCCTGGAGGGGGATCTGCGCTGGACGGGCGCGCCCGGCAGCTTCGCCTATCAGAAGCTCAACGGCACGCTGCGGCTTGATGTGGGCAAGGGGCGCTTCCTCAAGTTCGATGCCGGCGCGGGCAAGCTGCTCGGTGTGCTGAGCCTGCAGTCCATTCCGCGCCGCGTGTCGCTCGACTTCACTGACGTGTTCAGCGACGGCTTCCAGTTCGACAGCATCAACGGCAATGCCCATATCGTGAACGGCCTGCTGTTGACCAACGACATGAAGCTCAGCGGCCCGGCGGCCAAGGTCACCATGCTCGGGCAGGTCGACATGAACCGCGAGACGCAGGATCTGAAGGTGCGCGTATTCCCGGCCATCGGTGATAACGTGTCGCTATTGTCGTTCGCCGCCGGCCCGGTGGTCGGCATGGGTGTGTTGCTGACCAATAA
>JBQGEN010000063.1:0-5780 GCA_052039615.1 Sideroxyarcus sp.
ACAGCGCCGCGCCCAAGCACACGCTCACAGTGTGCTCGCTGCCGCCCAGTTCGAAGGGCTGGCGCATGCTGCCCATGATTTTTTCCGCGACATGCATGGACTGGTGGGCGGCGCTATGCTGTTGCGCAGCGAAATCCGGCAGCAGGATGGCGAATTCGTCGCCAGAGATGCGCGCCAGCACATCGCCCTCGCGCAGCAGGCTGCCGATACGCTCTCCCATGGCCTTGAGCAGCGCATCGCCCAATGTCTGTCCGCCCACGTCGTTGATGGTCTTGAAGCGGTCGATGTTGAACAGGATCAGCGCGCTGTGGTGGTTGCCGCGGCGGCTCATGGAAAGCGTCTGCTCCATGCGTTCCAGCAGCAGAGCGCGGTTGGGCAGGCCGGTCAATGTGTCGTAGAAAGCCAGGCGATGGATCTCCGCCTCGGCCAGTTTCTTCTGAGTGATGTCTTCCTTCACCGCGATGTAATGGGTGATGTGCCCGTCCGGCTGGCGGATCGGGCTGACGATGGCGTGCTCGATGTATTCGCTGCCGTCCTTGCGCTTGTTGTGGAACTCGCCCTGCCAGACCTTACCTTCCTTCATGTCCTGCCAGAGCGCGTCGTAGGTTCTCTTGGGCGTCTTGCCGGAATGCAGGATGCGCGGGTTCTGTCCGATGACCTCCTCGCGGCTGTAACCGGTGTTGCGCACGAAGGCTTCGTTCACGTATTCGATTTCGGCATCGAGGTTGGTGATGACGATGCTCTCCGGGCTCTGTTCCACGGCCAGCGACAGCTTGCGCAACTGGTCCTCGGCCGCCCTGCGCGCGGTGATGTCCTCGCCCGAACTCAGCGTGCCCATGATGTTGCCGGCCTCGTTGCGGAAAAAGGCGTTGTGCCAGGCGATCAGGCGCCGGCTGCCGTCGCGGCAAAGCACCTCGTTCTCATGGTAGTCCGCGCCTTCCAGCCTGCCCGACATGATCTGCTGGAACAGCGGGCTGACGACCTCCATGCCTTCCGGCTGCGGCAGATAGTGGCGGAACCAGTTCTGCCCGATCATCTCGCTCTCGCGGTAGCCCAGCAGCTCGCAGCCGTAACGGTTGACCATGCTGACGCGGCCCTCGCTGTCGAGCGCGAGCATGAAGGTCTGGGCGGTGTCGAGGTAGCGCTGGTTGCGGTCGCGCTCGCGCCTCAGCGCGGCCTCGATGGCCTTCAGGTCGGAAATATCGCGTGCGATGCCGAACATGCCGATGACCTTGCCGTCGGCATCGTGCAGCGGTCCCTTGGTGGAGAGGAAGGTGCGCCTGCCATTCACGGTGACGATATCATCCTCGAAGGTGCTCGTCTTGTTTTCCTCCATGACCCGGCGGTTGTCGGCGATGACCTTTTCGGCGATCTCGGGAGGAAAGATCGCGCGTTCGTCGCGCCCCAGCACCTCTGCCGCTTTTTTCCCGACGTTGCGTTCGGCGGCCGGGTTGAACAGGATGAAACGTTCCTCGATGTCCTGGGCAAAGATGGCGTCGGTCGAACTCTTTGCGATGCCGTCCAGCAGTTGCAGGGCCTGGTCCTTCTCCTTCAGTGTGACTTCGGCCTTGCGCCGTTCGCGCTCGGAGCGGCGGCGGGCTTCGTGCAGCATCGCGCTGAGCAGGCTGACCAGCAGACCGTTGACGACCAGGAATCCCATCGGCAGCAGGTCGTTCGGCAGGTGGAAGCGGGCTTCGCCGGCGGCCGGCGTGAAGTAGTAGGCCGCATACAGCGTGGCGAGGGCGGTGGAGAGCAGGCCGGGCCCGAACCCGCCGAGGGCAGCGCTCAGGATGATGGGGAACATGAACATGATCAGCAGTGGACGCATGCCGAAGGCAATATCGATGTTTTCTCGTATCAGCATCGTGCACAAGGTGACGGATGCCGCGAACAGGTATAGTTGCCATCGTTTCCAGTTGACGATGCCGCCCTCGTGCGAAGCCGCTGTTTCCTGCGAATCGATGATTCGCAGCAGGAGGTAATAGAGCAGGAATGAGGTGATCGCCACGTACAACCAGCCCTTGATGAGCTGCGCGACCATGTGGATATCATGACTGTCGAACATCGACTCGACGATCTTGTCCGAGAACAGGATCCACAGGCTGCCGAACAGTGCATAGATCAGGACGACCTTGAGGATGTCGATCCGGGACGTGCGTTTGATATCAGGTTCGTTCATGACGAAACTTCCGATCCGGTGTATTGCTGGTGTCCTCGACAGGAATCGAACCTGTAATTGACCCTTAGGAGGGGCCGGTTATATCCATTTAACTACGAGGACCGAGATGTACGCAATGCGGCGCGCATTCTAACGTAAAATTCCATCCCCGCTTAGCTGAAGACTGGGGGTGCATCATGAAATGGCTGATCCTGTTCGGCTTGTTCGCTGCCTTGGCGCTGCTGGTAAGCCAGATGGCGCGCGCGGGCGAGTTGCCCAAGGTGGGCGCGGCGGCACCCGATTTCGAGTTGCCCGACCAGAACGGGGTGAAACATACCCTTAAGGAATATGCGGGCAAATGGCTGGTGCTGTATTTCTACCCCAAGGACGACACGCCGGGGTGCACGCAGGAAGCGTGCGCGTTCCGCGACGATCTGCACAAGCTGACGGCATTGGGTGCACAGGTGGTGGGCATCAGCGTGGATGACAGCAGCAGCCACGCCGAGTTTGCGAGGAAATACCACCTGCCGTTCCCGTTGCTGGCGGACCAGTCCGCTGCGGTGGCGGCGCGCTATGGAGCGTTGATGAATCTGGGGTTCTTCAAGATCGCCAGGCGCTACACCTTCCTGATCGACCCGCAGGGCAGGATCGCCAAGGTGTATCAGAAGGTCGAGACATCGAGGCACTCGAAAGAGATCATCGAGGATTTGAAGCAGTTAACCGAGAAAGGTAAGTGATGAAGTATCCGAATCTGAATGTGTTCGCCGCATGGTTCTTTATTCCGCAGACGCTGGCGATGGCCTGGGTCGCGGCTGCCGGGCGGACGCTGCTGGAGATGCTGGGTGTCGCGACGCAGGAAGGCGATATTCCGGGACGCATGGTTGGTGCGTTGCTGCTGTTTCTGCTCGTTTACCTGGTCCACCATTTCCTGCGCGCACTGCCGCCGCAGGGCAGGCCCGGGGGTAGCGGCTACGTATTCGGCCATCGGCTGGTGCTGGCGGCAAATGTCATGGCGGGCCTGCTGTTCGTGTTCCAGTTCTTCGCCGGTGGCATCGACAGTTATAACCTGCACCTGGTCCTGAACAAGTTCACCACTTCATTCGGTTACCTTGCGATGGGCTGTTTTGCCATCGGTTTCTCGATGATCTATCAATCCTCGTTGCCGCAAGAAAAGAACAGTTAAATGCCGTATATCACGCTGGATAAAGCCGCTTTGGCTTTCGGTCACGTCGCCCTGCTGGATGGCGTGGATTTCCAACTCGACGAGGGCGAGCGCGTCGGTCTGATCGGCCGCAACGGCGGCGGCAAGTCCAGCCTGCTCAAGGTGCTGGCCGGACAGGCGCAGCTGGACGACGGCACGCTGTGGCGCCAGCCTGCCACGCGCATCTGCTATGTGAGCCAGGAGCCGGTGCTGGATGCCGAGGCCACGGTGTTCGACGAGGTTGCGCGCGGGCTGGGCGAACTGCACCAGATCATCACCGATTACCATCATCTGTCGCATCAACTGGGCGAGCCGGATGCAGACTACGACAAGCTGCTGGAGGCGATGCAGCCGCTGCAGACTGCGCTGGAGGCGCAGGACGGTTGGGCGGTGCAGGCGCGCATCGAGACCGCAATCCAGCGTCTGGAACTCGATCCGGAGGCGCTGGTAGGTTCGCTGTCCGGCGGCGTGCGCAAGCGCGTGGCGCTGGCGCAGGCGCTGGTGGCAGAACCGGAAGTGCTGATCCTGGACGAGCCGACCAACCACCTGGATTTTGCCTCCATCGAGTGGCTGGAAGGCCTGCTGACCAGTTTTCGCGGCAGCGTGCTGCTGGTTACGCACGACCGGCGCTTCCTCGACAACGTCGCCACGCGCATCGTCGAACTGGATCGCGGCAAGCTGGTGAGCTTTCCCGGCAACTTCGCCGCCTACCAGAAGATCAAGGAACGCATGCTGGCGGACGAGGCGGTGGTCAACGCCAAGTTCGACAAGGTGCTGGCGCAGGAAGAGGTGTGGATCCGCCAGGGCGTGAAGGCGCGCCGCACGCGCAACGAAGGCCGCGTGCTGCGCCTGGAGCAGTTGCGGCGCGAACGCGCTGCCCGTCGCGAGAAGCTGGGCACGGTCGAGATGAATCTCGATGCGGGCGACCGCTCCGGCAAGCTGGTGGCGGAGCTGATCCACGTGAGCAAGTCGTTCGGCACGCGCAAGGTCGTCGACGATTTCTCCTGCCGCATTCAGCGCGGCGACAAGATCGGTTTGCTCGGTCCCAACGGTGCGGGCAAGAGCACGCTGCTCAAGATCATTCTGGGCGAATTGGCGCCGGACAGCGGCGACGTGAAGCTGGGCACCAAGCTGTCCGTGGCGTACTTCGACCAGCTGCGCGCGCAGCTCGACGACAACGCCACACTGGCCGATACCATCAGCCAGGGATCGGACTTCATCGAAATCGGCGGCGCGAAGAAGCACGTCATCAGCTATCTCGGCGATTTCCTGTTCGCGCCGGAGCGCGCGCGCTCACCCGTGAAATCCTTGAGCGGCGGTGAGCGCAACCGCCTTCTGCTGGCGCGCCTGTTCACGCGGCCCGCCAACGTGCTGGTGCTGGACGAGCCGACCAACGACCTCGACATCGAGACGCTGGAACTGCTGGAAGAGTTGCTGGCGCAATACGACGGCACGCTGTTCCTGGTCAGTCACGACCGCGCCTTCCTCGACAACGTGGTGACGCAGGTGATCGCTTTCGAGGGCGACGGCAAGCTGATGGAATACGTCGGCGGCTACGAAGATTGGGTGCGGGTGAAGAAGTTCGCGGCCAGCCAGAGGACCGCTGCAGCGACGCCAGCCAAACCGCCCGCGAAAGTCGAAGTGGCCAAACCCAAGACACCAGGCAAACTCAGCTTCAAGGAGCAAAAGGAGCTGGAGGAGATGCCGCAGCGCATCGAGGCGCTCGAACGCGAGCAGGAAGACATCGCCGCGGCACTGGGGGCGGGGGCGCTGTTCCGCGACAACCCGGCGCATGCAAAACAGTTGCAGCAGCGTGCCGCCGAGATCGACGAAGAACTGCTGCAACTGATGGCGCGCTGGGAGGCGCTGGAGAAGCGCTGAGGGAAAGCGGGCGCAGAATCGGCGCGCGCCTATTGCAGGTTTCGGGTATATCTAGGGGAATAGTTTTTCAAAGCTGAAGTACTGGCTGGTTACGTCCTCCGCCGCAGCCACCCCGTTGATGCTGCACCAGTGTTGCCACGCGTGTTCCCCGCTGCGAGCGTTGCCCGGCGCGCCCACCAGCTGATAATTCCTGCCGCTGCGCGTGGTGGCGGTCATGGTCTTCACATCGAATTCCTTGATCGCGCTTGATGCGCGGCCGGTGTCATTCGTCACGTCATGCCCGTAAACATGGCGACTGCGGGTTCCGTTCAACGAGATGACCTCGATCACGCGCCAGCGTCGCAGCGCAGGGTTCTTGTGATCCGGCGAAGCGTTCCCGGTCTGCGCACGGGAGCGCGCCGACTCCGGCGAGTTCTGCGGCTCGATGCCGCTAGTATGTGGTTTATGTGCTGTATCTTTGGCCGCCGCCATGGGGTTCGCTCTCACATCCGTTGATGTCGCAGTTGCCGAGGGAAAGACCATGTGCGACACATGTGTTAA
>JBQGEN010000064.1:0-1777 GCA_052039615.1 Sideroxyarcus sp.
CTGCTCAAGTTCGCTGCTCTCAGCAACTTCTTCCGGAGTCTGGGCGGTATCCGCTAGCCAATGGGGAGATTCCACCTCCTCGTCTTCGACATCCATAGGCTCCAGAGGCGTTGTCGGACGTCGTTTTCGCCGGCGCAGCTCATCATAGCAGGCATTGGTAACAATCCTCAGCAGCCACGCTCGGAAAGAGCCGCCCCGGTAAGAGCGCAGATTCTTGTAAGCAGAAATGAATGCTTCTTGTGACGCGTCTTCAGCCGCCTCGGACTCCCCCATCATGCGGTAAGCCTGGCTGTAGACAATGTCCTGGTAGTTCAGCACAAGACGGTTGAAAGAGTCCAGGTCTCCCTCTATCGCAGCCTGGATTAAGGCAGGTTCATCCATGCAGCCATCTCATTCTAGTTACAGCGAATCCGTAGATACTTCGCCAAAAGAGCAGCGCCAGGGCGCTTACACCGCCAATCACCAGGACAAATACCGGCAGGATAGGCTGTCCAAGCATCACACCGCGCAGCCAACCGGCCATTGGACCGGCCAGAACCATCGCCCAGAAGGGGCGCCACAGCTGGCGCAGGTCCTGAATCCGTTCCGGGTCGTATACGCCCAGGTGCGGAGCGATCAGCAGCCAGGAGAGCAGCAGTGGTATAAAGGTGGTTAGCATGCGGGAGCCGCCAGAGCCCAGCTCATTATGGCTGGCAAATCCATAAATCGTCACCAGGAGCAGCGTAAGGGCATCGCCGCCGATCAGCCAAATCATATTCTTGTTCATGGCCTATTATCCTAACCGAAAGGCAAAAAAGGGGCAAGGCTTTAATATTACAACGGCCACAAAATTGGCACGAGCAAGATTGAGATCAGGTATATGATCAGGGTAAGCAGAGACCCCACCTTAAGGAAATCCATAAAACGATAGCGGCCCAGCCCATAAACCATCAGGCAGGAGGGTTCGAGGGGGGTCAAATAAGAGGTGGAGGCGGCCAGTGCAATCATCATGGCGAAAGAACGTGGGTTCAGACCTAAATGTACCGATGTCTGAAGGGCAATCGGAAGGATCACGACCGCCGCTGCCTGGTGGGCCATTGGCATCGTGAGCAGCACGGTTAAGAGGAAGAACCCGCTCAACAGCCAGGCCGGATTGGCAAAACCAGCGATATTCGCAAGCTGCTCTGCCAGGAAATTCGCTGTTCCGGTTTGTTCCATCGCTGTGCCTAGTCCAAGCATACAGCCAATCAATATGATGGCCTTCCACTCCACCTCCCGGTAGGCCTCATCGGGGGTGATGCAGCGGGTAACGAACACGACCAGCACAGCCAGCATGACCGCCACCGGAAAGGTCAGGATCTTAAACGTCGTCAAGGCCAGGGAGGCTACGAAAGCCAAGATGGAAATGCGCGCGCGTGTCAGGTTGATGCGCCGATGTTCAACCGTACCCACGATGCGGACGATATTCTCCCTCTCCAGGATCGGGAAGAGATTCTCATAGCCCTGGAGCAGCAGGACATCTCCCAAACGGAGAGGGATCCGGCTGATTTTCTGGTGGATCGTCTCCCCAGACCGGTTGATCGCCAGCACCTGGAGTCCGAAACGCTCGCGAAAGCCGATCCCCTTTAATGTACGCCCGATGAGCGGGGATCGCAGCAGGACCATCCCTTCAGCCAATCGCAGGTTATCTGTATGCATTGAAGGATCGGTCAGCTTAACATTGGCTTTGATATCAATCCCACCGGTATCTTTGACTTTTAATATATTATCGCGCTGTCCCTCTACCAGCAGCACATCG
>JBQGEN010000065.1:0-26293 GCA_052039615.1 Sideroxyarcus sp.
TGGTCGACACCGGCAGCCGCATGGACGACGTGATCTACGAAGAATTCAAGGGCACCGGCAACATGGAGATCCATCTGGACCGCCGTATGGCCGAGAAGCGTATCTATCCGGCCATCAACGTCAACCGTTCCGGTACCCGCACGGAAGAACTGCTGATCAAGCAGGACCTGCTGCAGCGGATCTGGGTGCTGCGCAAGTTGCTCTACCCCATGGACGAGCTGGAAGCAATGGAGTTTCTGCTGGACAAGGTCAAGGCCACCAAGAACAACGCCGAGTTTTTCGACTCGATGAAGCGTTAAAGCCCGAAAAAGGGTTTTGACGGTTGGGTAGGTTTATGTATAATGCGCGGCTCTGAAAATCCACATTTCAGTGGAGGCTAACCTTTAGGTTATGCCATAACTAAAAACCGCATCAAGCGAGGTCGTTATGTACGCAGTAATCAAAACCGGTGGCAAGCAATATCGCGTTGTCGAAGGTGAAACTCTGAAGATTGAATCCGTTGCCGGCGACGTCGGTGGCGCAATCGTGCTGGACAAAGTGCTGATGGTTGGCAATGGCGACAAGGTCTCCGTTGGCAAGCCTCTGCTGAGCGGTGCTACCGTGAAGGCGACCATCATCGCCAACGGTCGCCACGACAAAGTGACCATCTTCAAGATGCGTCGCCGCAAGCACTATCAAAAGCATCAAGGTCATCGTCAAAACTACACTGAGATCCGCATTGACGGCATCTCGGCTTAATTCTGAAGGAGCTGCAACATGGCATCGAAAAAAGGCGGGGGTAGTACCAGTAACGGCCGCGACTCACATTCGAAACGACTGGGTGTCAAGAGCTACGGCGGCGAACTGATCAGCGCAGGCAGCATCATCGTGCGTCAGCGCGGTACGCAGGTCCACGCGGGCGACAACGTCGGCATGGGCAAGGATCACACTCTGTTCGCCAAGATCACGGGCAAGGTGGTGTTTGCGGTCAAGGGCGCCATGAAGCGCAAGACAGTCAGCATCGTCGCAGCTTAAATCGCGCAAGCGGTTAAAATGAGCCCTATCGCGAGGTAGGGCTTTTTTATTTTTCCTTCGATACGCCCGCATCGGGCTACTCAGGATGAGCGGGATAGAAGGCATGAAATTCATCGACGAATCAAAAATTGAAGTCATCGCAGGCAACGGCGGAAACGGCGCGGCCAGCTTTCGTCGCGAAAAATACATCGAAAAGGGCGGACCTGACGGCGGCGACGGCGGGCGCGGCGGCAGCGTAATCGCTGTCGCGGACCGCAACATCAATACGTTGGTGGACTATCGCTTTGCGCGCATGCACCGTGCCAAGAACGGCGAATCCGGGCGTGGCGCCGACTGCTACGGCAAGGGCGCCGACGACATCGTCCTGCGCATGCCAGTGGGCACAGTCATCACCGACATCAACAGCGGCCAGGTCATCGCTGACCTCGCCCACGATGGCGAGCAGGTCCTGCTCGCCAAAGGCGGCGCCGGCGGCCTCGGCAACCTGCACTTCAAGTCCAGCACCAACCGCACCCCGCGCCAATGCACGCCGGGCGAGGAAGGCGAACGCCGCGAACTGCAACTGGAACTGAAGGTGCTGGCCGACGTCGGCCTGCTCGGCATGCCCAACGCGGGCAAATCGACGTTCATCCGTTCGGTGTCCGCAGCGCGCCCCAAGGTGGCCGATTATCCCTTCACCACCCTGCACCCCAATCTGGGTGTGGTGCGCGTCTCCAATGAAAAGAGTTTCGTCATCGCCGACATTCCCGGCCTGATCGAAGGTGCGGCGGAGGGCGCCGGGCTGGGCCACCAGTTCCTGCGCCACTTGGCACGAACCCGCCTGCTGTTGCACCTGGTGGACATCGCCCCGCTGCACGAAGGCGTCGACCCGGTGCACGAGGCGCACGCCATCCTGAACGAACTGAAGAAATACGACGAAGCGCTGTACAACAAGCCGCGCTGGCTGGTGCTCAACAAGCTGGACCTGTTGGAAGACCGCGAGGAGCGGGTCGCCGCCTTCCTCAAGGCATTCGGCGACGACACGCGCTATTTCGCCATCTCCGCCATCAACGGTGAGGGCTGCAAGGAATTGACCTACGCTATCATGGAACACCTCGACCAAGCCTCGGCGCAAGAACAGGATGCCATCGCCGAGAGCGCGCAAGAGACCGAGATCGATATTCACGACCCATTGGTATGAAAACCGTCTTAACCGAATCCAAACGCATCGTCGTCAAAGTCGGCAGCAGCCTCGTCACCAACCAAGGCACGGGGCTGGATGTCCACGCCCTCGGCAACTGGGCGCAGCAGATCGCCACCCTGCGCGCACAGGGCTGCGAGGTGGTGCTGGTGTCCTCCGGCGCCATCGCCGAGGGCATGCAGCGCTTGGGCTGGAAGAAGCGCCCCAGCGCGGTTCATGAACTGCAGGCCGCTGCGGCGGTCGGCCAGATGGGATTGGTCCAAGCCTATGAAAGCTGCTTCCGGCGGCATCAGATACATGCAGCGCAGGTCTTGCTCACCCATGCCGACCTCGCCGACCGCGAACGCTATCTCAACGCACGCTCCACGCTGCGCACCCTGCTCACGCTGGGGGTGATCCCCATCATCAACGAGAACGACACTGTCGTCACCGACGAAATCAAGTTCGGCGACAACGACACGCTGGGTGCGCTGGTCGCCAACCTGATCGAAGCCGATGCACTCGTCATCCTCACCGACCAGGACGGCCTGTACACCGCCGATCCGCGCAAGGACAGCAGCGCCACCCTTATCAGCCAGGCTCAGGCCGGCGATGCCAAACTCGAAGCGATGGCGGGGGGTGCAGGCAGCCACATCGGCCGCGGAGGCATGATCACCAAGGTGCTCGCTGCCAAACGCGCTGCACGCAGCGGCGCCCACACCGTCATCGCCTCCGGCCACGAACGCGACGTGCTGCCGCGGCTGTTGCAGGGCGAAAGCATCGGCACCTTGCTGGTCGCCGCAGCGCTCTCCCTGGACGCGCGCAAACAATGGCTGGCCGACCATCTGCAGGTGAGCGGCAAAGTGTCTCTGGATGCAGGCGCGGTACGCGTCCTGCGCCACGACGGCAAGAGCCTGTTACCAATCGGGGTCACACAGGTCAGCGGCGAGTTCCAGCGCGGCGCGGTCGTTGCCGTGTTCGATGCCGATGGACACGACATTGCGCGCGGCCTCATCAACTACAGCGCCGCCGAAGCGCGCCGCATCGCGGGCAAATCCAGCGGCGAGATCGAGAGCATCCTCGGTTATGTGGATGAACCGGAATTGATCCATCGAGACAATCTTGTCTTGCTGTAGGACAGCAAGACAAGATTGCAGTGCACGCTGACCGCGCTGCAATCAAGCCGCACCGCAGCGGCAGGAACCACGATCTAGCCGGCTACAAATCCAGGAACCGGGAGATAGCCGGCGCATCGAACGGCCAGCCCAACTCGGCCCCCGTATCCACGCGTTTTAACACCGGGATGCGTATGCCGTATCTCTCGATCAATTCATTGTCCTCGGCAATATCGACATAGTCGACCTCGATCCCAGCCGCGCGCAGAAGCGCTTTGGCCTCGTCGCACAGATGGCAACAGTTCGTGCCGTAAAGTCTGATATCCATGACCCATTCTAATTCGTTTGCGTCTTTCGGCAGCAGCCCTCGACAGCAACGGATCAACCGAGCCCTCGCACCAGGGCCGCCAACTTCGCCAGGCCACGATCTGCCTGCTCCTCGCTGGCATGGCTGAAGTTGAGACGCAACTGTCCGCAGCCTTCCACTGCTTCCGGCAGAAACGGCTCGCCCGGCATGAAGGCGACACCCGCTTCGATCGCCTGCGGCAAGAGCGAACGGGTATCGATACGCCGATTGAGCGTGAGCCAGAAGAACAGGCCGCCGGGTGGTGTCTGCCAGCTCGCAAGGTCGCCAAAATGGCGGCGCAATGCCGCTTCAAAGGCATCGCGGCGCTGGCGGTAGCGTGCAGCCAGTTCCTGCAAGCGTTGTTCACGCGCAGGATCGTTCAATTGCTGCAACACCAGCCACTGGCTGACGCGGTTGCTGTGCAGGTCCGCTGCCTGCTTGAGACGCGTGAGGAATGGCAATAGCTCCGGCGCAGCTGCGAGATAGCCGAGCCGCAACCCTGGCGCCAGGCTCTTGGAGAACGAACCCTGATATATCCACGGTGCCTGCCGGAGCAGCGCACAGACCGGCGTCCGTTCGCAAGCGTCATACACCAGATCGCGGTAGGGATCGTCCTCGAACAATGGCGTGTGCGAGGCATCGCAGGCCGCTGCCAGCTCAGCGCGCTGACTTGCATCAAGACAACGTCCGCTGGGATTCTGGAAGGTGGAAATCGCATAGGCGAATGCGGGCAGCTCGCGCCGCCACTCGGCGGTATCCAGCGCATCCGCATCGTAGGGCAGAAAGCGCGCACCGAAAAAACGGAACACCTGCAATGCCGCCAGGTAGGTTGGCGACTCCACCGCCACCGCCGTGCCGGGATCGATGAACAGCTTGCCCACGAGATCGATACCCTGCTGCGAACCGGACAGGATCAATACCTGCTCCGCAGTACAGTCCAGTCCGCGTGCGTTCAGGTCTTCGGCCACCCGCTGGCGCAACTCCCACTCGCCTTCGCTGGGGCCGTATTGCAGCACATCCTGCGGCATCGCCTCCAGACTGAATCGCGGAAAACTCTCGGCCGCTGGCAGTCCGCCGGCGAAGGAAATCATGCCGGAGCGATTGACCACCGACAATATCTCGCGGATCGGCGAGGCATGCAGATCGCGTGTGCGCGAAGAATAGCGAGGGGCCTTGTGGGAAGATAAAGCATTCATAACGAGCCATCCATAAATGTCAATAACATTGACCTATGGACAGTCTAGCCATACCTCACCTACCATGTCAACATGGTTGACCAATCTCTCGCCACAGATACACCGCGCGAACAGGCATTGCGCCTCGCGATCGAGCAGTTCTATTTCGGCTACCGCGCCTTCACCGCCCCGCCCGACCGCATCCTCGGCCAGCGCGGCCTGGGGCGCGTGCATCACCGTGTTCTCTATTTCGTCGGGCGCAATCCGCAGATTTCCGTCAATGCCCTGCTCGGCCTGCTCAACGTCAGCAAGCAGGCGCTGAATGCGCCATTGCGCCAGTTGATCGAGATGAAACTGGTCGCGATGGATACCGCCGAACACGATCGCCGCGTGCGCCAACTCTCGCTCACCGCCAGCGGCAGCAAACTGGAAGCGCAACTCACCGGCACGCAAATGAAACAACTGCAGGCGGTATTCGAACAGGCAGGATCCGATGCCGAAACGGGCTGGCACCGGGTGATGTGTCGCCTGGCCGAAAAAACCTAGCGCCCCGCTCCGTCTTGGTACCAGCCCTGGCTGCGCTTCACCAGGTACACCACACTCAGCATCACCGGCACCTCGATCAACACGCCGACCACGGTGGCTAGCGCCGCGCCGGACTCGAAGCCGAACAGGCTGATGGCGGCGGCCACCGCCAGCTCGAAGAAGTTGGAAGCCCCGATCAAGGCCGACGGCCCGGCTACGCAATGCGCTTCGCCGAAGCGGCGATTGAGCCAATAGGCGAAGCCCGAGGTGAAGTACACCTGGATGGTGATCGGCACGGCCAGCATGGCGATGATGAGCGGTTGCTCGACGATGGCTTTGCCCTGGAAGGCGAACAGCAGGACCAGCGTCAACAGCAGCGCGGAGATGGAGATCGGCCCGAGCGCAGCCAGAGTCCGTTGCAGCACCTCGTCGCCGCGCACCAGCAGGACTTTGCGCCACAGTTGCGCCAGGAGCACGGGCAGCACGATGTACAGTACCACCGATACCAACAGCGTCTCCCATGGCACGATGATGGACGAAAGACCGAGCAGCAAGGCCACTAGCGGTGCGAAGGCAAAGATCATGATGGTATCGTTGAGTGCCACCTGGCTCAGGGTGAACAGGGGTTCGCCGTTCACCAGCCGGCTCCACACGAACACCATCGCGGTGCACGGCGCGGCAGCCAGCAGGATCAGACCGGCGATGTAGCTGTCGAGCTGCTCTGCCGGCAGATACGGCGCGAATAGCTGGCGGATGAACAGCCAGCCCAGCAGCGCCATGGAGAACGGCTTGATCGCCCAGTTGATGAACAGCGTGACGCCAATGCCGCGCCAGTGCTTACGCACCTCATGCAGCGCGCCGAAGTCGATGCGCAATAGCATGGGGATGATCATCACCCAGATCAGCAGACCGACCGGCAGGTTGACCTTGGCGACCTCCAGCGCGCCCAACCACTGGAACGGCGCCGGCGTGAATTGCCCCAGCGCCACGCCGGCGATGATGCACAGGAAGACCCACAGCGTGAGGTAGCGTTCGAAGATGTTCATGATGTCAGTCCTTGACACGTCCGATTTCAGCCAGCTTTTCTCTCAGCGCGAGCTGGTCCAGCTTCTCGATCGGCAGGCTCAGGAACAGCTGGATACGCCGCGCCAGTTGCTCGGCGGCGTGCTTGAATGCGACGCGGCGTGCCTCGTCGCCCTCGACATGCGCCGGGTCGGGAATACCCCAGTGCGCGGTGACCGGCGCACCGTACCAGACCGGGCACACCTCGCCGGCCGCGTTGTCGCACACGGTGAACACGAAATCGAACTTCGGCGCACCGGGCGCGGCGAACTCGTCCCAGCTCTTGCTGCGCAAGCCTTCGGTCGCGTAGCCGTTCGCCTGCAGCCATTCCAATGCGCCGGGATTCACCTTGCCGGCGGGCTTGCTGCCCGCGCTGCAGGCCCTGATCTTGCCCTTGCCCAACGCGTTGAACAGCACCTCGCCGAGGATGCTGCGGGCGGAATTGCCGGTGCACAGCACCAGCACGTTGTATTGCCTGTCGCTCATTTCAATCTTCCTTATTCAAGATTCAAGGTTTCAACATTTCCTGATCGGGGCGCACTGCGAAGCATCGCCGGCACAGCAATGCTCGGTGAGATAGGCAATGAGCCTGTCCATCTCGGTAAAGTTGGCGCTATAGAACACATAGCGCCCCTCCGTGCGCGGCTTGATGAGCCTGGCGTGGGTCAAGGTCTTCAGGTGGAACGACAAAGTGGCGGGCGGGATCGCCAACCGCTCCCCCAGCGTTCCCGCCGCCATCCCCTCTTTCCCGGCCTGCACCAGCAAACGAAAGATGGACAGACGCGATTCCTGCGCCAACGCCGCCAGTGCCACCACCGCTGCTTCGATGTTCATGTCCACCCCGCATCATGATTCTATGTTTTTAATATTATAGAAATGTTAAAACGCCGGCAACCCCGCAGGCGACACACGCCGGACCAGTACGGCTGAGAGAAACACCTAGAACAGGAAGCCGATATTCAGCGCGCATCCTGCTGCGATAGAATCAGTACTCGCTGCAACCCAAGGACGCATGAGAAATGTTCATCGAACTGTTCATCCTGATAGCGCTGGTCGCGGTGGTGGTCATCGCGCTGCGTCCGCCGCGCAAATGATGCTCGCAAAAAAAGGGGGCTTACGCCCCCCGTTCTGTCATTTGCCGCCAGCCTAACCGCGGCTGGCGTGGTGCGCAGTCCGGGCCGCCCTGGCGGCGGCATTCTCCATCCAGCGCTTGATGCGGTTGGCATCGCCGACACGGGTGCGCTTGCCCCATGAATCCAGCAGCACGATGACCACCGGCCGCTGCTCTATCGTCGCCTGCATCACCAGGCAACGCCCCGCCTCGCTGATGTAGCCGGTCTTGGAAAGGCCGATGTCCCAGGAGGCACTGCGCACCAGGGGATTGGTATTGCTGAAGCGCAGGGAGCGGCGGCCATCCACGTTCACCACGTGCGAAGGCGACGTGGTGTATTGCTGGATCAGCTCGTAGCGCTGCGCCGCCATCACCATCTTCACCAGATCCTGCGCGGTCGAGACGTTGTTGCTGTGCAAACCGGTGGGGTCGAAGAACTTCGTGGAACTCATTCCCAGTTCACGCGCTTTGGCGTTCATCATCGCCAGCACCACCTGAGTGCCGCCGGGGTAGGTGCGCGCCAGCGCGGCGGCCGCACGGTTCTCCGACGCCATCAGGGCCAGCTTGAGCAGTTCCCCGCGCGTCAGCGTCATGCCGTTGCTCATGCGCGAGCGCGACCCCTTCAGGCGGTCGCGGTCTTCCGCCTCGATGCTGATCGGCTCGTCCAGCGGCAGCTGCGCATCCAGAATCACCATCGCCGTCATCAGCTTGGTGATGGAGGCGATGGGCACGATCTTGTCGGCGTTCTTGGTGTAGAGCGGACGTTGACCCCGCTCGTCATAGATGACGGCAAAGGCGGAGCCCAGCTTGGGCATGGAGGTCTGTTGCCGGATGGAAGTGACGAACTCGTCTTCCCCCACCGGCACGGCGGAATTCTCGTCAGGCGCCGCATGCGCCAGCAATACCTGCCCCAGCAACGACAACAGCACGATACTCTTGCGCATATTTCCCCTTTGAAACGCCCGTCCTGAATCGACGGCACGCAGAATACCCATAAAACCTCAATAAATCAATGCATGCGGCAGAAATACTAACGTTCTTCCTGTTGCTGCAAGGCCCACATCTGCGCATATGCCCCCTGCTTTTCCAGCAGTTCGCGGTGCGTGCCGCGTTCGATGATGCGCCCCTTGTCCATCACCAGTATCTGCTGCGCGTCCACGATGGTGGACAGGCGGTGCGCGATGACCAACGTGGTGCGGTTGCGCGCAATGCTGCGCAATTCGTCCTGGATGGCCTTCTCCGATTTAGAATCCAGCGCCGAGGTCGCCTCGTCGAAGATCAGTATGGCCGGATCCTTCAGGATGGCGCGCGCGATGGCGACGCGCTGCTTCTCGCCGCCGGAGAGCTTCAGGCCGCGCTCGCCCACCATCGAATCGTAGCCCTGCGGCAGCGATTCGATGAAGTGATGGATATGGGCCGACTGCGCCGCCGCGATCACCTCGTCGCGCGTCGCATCCGGCCGGCCATAGGCGATGTTGTAATAGATCGTGTCGTTGAACAGCACCGTGTCCTGCGGCACGATGCCGATCGCCGCGCGCAGGCTGGCCTGCGTCACGCTGCGTATGTCCTGGCCGTCGATGGAGATGCTGCCCGCATTCACGTCGTAGAAACGGAACAGCAGCCGCGCCAAGGTGGATTTGCCCGCCCCGCTCGCCCCCACCACCGCCACGGTGTGCCCCGCCGGGATCTCGAAACTGACACCGGACAGGATCTGCCGCGCCGGATCGTAGTGGAATCCGACCTGCTCGAACCGCACCGCCGCGCTAGCCACCCTCAGCGCCGGCGCATTCGGCGCGTCGGCGATCTCGCGGTCCACGTCCAGCAGGCGGAACATCTTTTCCATGTCGGCCAGCGCATTCTTGATTTCGCGATAGACGAAGCCCAAAAAATGCAGCGGCATGTAGAGCTGCAGCATGAACACATTGACCAGCACCAAGTCACCCACCGTCATCGTGCCTTGCACCACTCCGTCCGCCGCCAGCAGCATGAGCAGCGTCACGCCGACTGCGATGATGATGCTCTGGCCGGCATTGAGCGTCGCCAGCGAGGTCTGGTTGCGCACCGCCGACACTTCCCAGCGCTGCATCTGCTCGTCGTAGCGCGCCACCTCGTATTTCTCGTTGCCGAAGTACTTCACCGTCTCGTAATTGATCAGGCTGTCGATGGCGCGCGTATTGGCCTTGGAATCCATGTCGTTCATGGTGCGGCGGAACACCATGCGCCACTCGGTGACATACATCGTGAAAGCGATATAGAGCACGAGCGTGGCGAAAGTGATGATGGCGAACCACGGGTCGTATTTGACGAACAGGATCGCCGCCACCAGCCCGATCTCCAGCAGCGTCGGCAGGATGTTGAACAGCAGGAAGGTGAGCAGGAAGCTGATGCCGCGCGTACCGCGCTCGATGTCGCGCGACACGCCGCCGGTCTGTCGCTCCAGATGGAAGCGCAGGCTCAGGCTGTGCAGGTGCTCGAACACCTGCAGTGCCACGCGACGGATGGCGCGCTGCGTGACCTTGGCGAACAGCGCGTCGCGCAACTCGCCGAACAACGTGCTGAACAGGCGCAGCAGGCCGTAGCCGACGATCAGCAGCACCGGGATGGCCAGCATCGCCTGCGGCTTGCCCATCTCGTCCACGATCTCCTTGAGCGCCAGCGGCACGACCACGTTGGCCAGCTTGGCCAGCACCAGCAGCAGGATCACCGCGGCCACACGTCCCTTGAACTCCAGCAAATAGGGCAGCAGGCTGCGGATGACGCGCCAATCGGTGCGGGTCTGGGCGGAAGGGGCGGTCGAATGGGGATTCATCACGGCGATGCAGAACAAGGACAGCGCGCATTATAGCCGCAGCGCCCTCAGCCTTTCCTTCCAAAAAAAGCGGGCATCCGTGCGGATGCCCGAAACAGGAGGAGAAACATGAAAGCGGCGGGCGGGAAGACCCCGGATCGCTCTCGTTCATCCATCATGCAAGCACCGTGCCACTCATGCGCCGCGTTGATTCAAAAGGGATTGCACAACCGGCGGCGCGAGCCGCGATGCACCCGGATGTCGCATCATGCACCATCCTGAAGCCGTACCGTCCGGCTATTCCGGATGCGCGGGCGCTCCGTAGTAATAGCCCTGGGCGTAATCCACGCCGATCTCGGCCAGCATCTTCGCCGTCATCTCGTCCTCGACGAATTCCGCCACGGTCTTCAGGCCGAACTCGTGCGCCATGCTGTTGATATGCTCGACCATGACTCGGTCGCGCTGGTCGACGGCGATCTGGCGCACGAAACTGCCTTCGATCTTGACGTAATCGATGGACAGATATTTCAGGTACAGGAAGGAGGAGAAGCCGCTGCCGAAATCGTCGAGCGCCACCGCGATCTTGCTGGCGCGCAACTCCTCGATCAGCGCACGGACCTGCATCAGGTTCGGCAACGCCTCGCGCTCGGTGATCTCCAGCACGATCTTCTCGCAGGGAACGCCGGCCGCACGCACCAGTCCCGGAATGCCGCGCACCCACTCGATGTCGCCGAAGCTGCGCGGGAACAGATTGAAGAACAGCTTGGCCTGCGGATGCTTGTCGGCGATTGCGGCATAGTGCACCAGGCCCTTGCGGAATACCTCGCGGTCGAGCTCCTGCGCCATGCCGAGTTCTTCCGCCACCTCGACGAACTCTCCTGCCGGGATGATGGTCTCGCCGTCGCGTATGCGCACCAGCACCTCATAGGCCACCACGGTGCCGCTCTTCAGCTCGTAGATGGGCTGCAGGAAAGCCTCGATGCGGTCCTCGCGCAGGGCGTTGCGCAGGAAATCGCCCTGCCTGAAGATGGTCATCATGCTGCGGTCCGCTTCGCTATCGGCCGTCATCACCTGGTTCTTGCCCTGCAGCTTGGCCTTGTACAGCACCACATCCATCGCCGAATACAGCACCTCTTCCGTCCTGCCGTCCTCGGGATAGCTCACCATGCTGAAACTGGCGGTGGTGCGTATCTTGCCGACGGGCAGTTCGAATTCCCTGCCCACCAGCAACTGATGCAGTTTGTTCGCCACCAGCAGGCCGTTGGCGGCCGGCGTCTCCGGCAGGATGATGGCGAACTCGTCGCCGCCCAAGCGTGCCAGCACATCGCCCTTGCGCAGCCCTTCGCCCAGCATCGAGGTCAGCTCCTTGAGCACTATGTCGCCGACGGGATGGCCGAAGGTGTCGTTGATGTACTTGAAGTTGTCCAGATCAATCATGATCACCGAGAACCCGTGCTGGTGCCGCTCCGCGCGGATGATCTCGTATTGTAGGAACTCGTGGAACTTGCGCCGGTTATAGAGGCCGGTCAGCGGATCGCGCACCGACAGCTCCTCCAGCTTGGCGTTGTATTCCTGCACCGTCTGCAGCAGATGGTTGAAATACTCGGCCAGGTGCTTGATCTCGACCAGCCAGGAGGGGCCCGTCACGCGCCGGCTCATGTCCATGTCCTGCGTCACGCTGCGCATCACTCCCACCAGACTGGCGATGGGCAGCGCCACCAGAAAACGCAGTTTCAGGTAGAGGATGACGAACACGGTCGCGATCACCACCAGGGTATAACCGACGATGGTGTTGATCACGATGCTGAACGACACCTTCAGGTCGCGGATCGGATAGGTAATATCGATGACGCCGTGCACCGCGCCCACATGCGATCGGGTATGGCAGGCCAGACATTCCTCGGTCGCGATGACCGGAAAGAGATAGCGGATCGATTCTTCGCCCAGGAAACTCATGGAATCCTTGCCGTCCAGCAGCGCCGCCGCCAGTTCCCGGTCGTCCCGGATCTTCTCCTTCTCCCCCTCCATGGCGCCGAACTGCCCGGTGACGACCTCGCCCCGGTAGACATTGATTCTCAGGTCCGGGAAAGTCGAATTCAGGCGCTGGATGGAGCCGTTGATCTCGGCCTTGTTCCAGCCCTTGCGCATGGCCGAATACAGCGACTGGAACACCAGCTTGGAGGTCTGCTGCGCGTCTTCGCGCGCCAGTTCATGGATGGCGCGGTTGCGTATGGTCTCGGACAGGTAGTAGATCAGCAACGCCGCCAGCAACGCCGCCATCAACGAAAGAAGAATCAGCAGCCTGCCCAGCGTCAACTGCTTGATGTTATCGAGAAGCCCCCCCATCACCATCCCTTATGCTCGCCGCGATCCGATCCGTCCCCAGGCCGGGTCGATCGTGCTTGCCCGAACTGCCAGCGCGCATCGTGCCACAAGGTGCACAGGGCAACAATGGAAAAGACCGGGGGGGGGGCGCTTCAGCCGGCCGCATGTCGCCCGGCGCACAGCGCCGGACCGAACAGGGCGGTTCGCTCGTTCAGGATCACGTACAGGGGCATCGCCTCCAGCAGGGGGCGCATCCGGCCCTTGGCCAGGAAAGCCTGCCGGAAGCGGTCGTGCTGCAGCAACGGCAGGATCTTAGGCGCGATGCCGCCGCCCACATACAATCCGCCGCGACTCATCGTTTTCAGCGCGAGATTGCCCGCCTCCGCGCCGTACAGCTGCACAAAACGCTCCAGCGTCTCGACGCAGATAGCGTCGCTTTCGGCCAGGGCGGCGCGCGCGTTGGCGGCGGCGGCATCGCCCGTCCGCATCTCCTCTTCCAGCCACTGCGGCAGTGGGACATTGCGGTAGACGCGCAGAAATGCGTGCAGGTCGCGCAGCCCCATGCCGGAGACGACGCGTTCCCAGCTGACATGCCCGTATTGCCGCTGCAGGTAACGCGCCAGTTCCATCTCCAGCTCGCTCTGCGGACTGAAGCTGGCGTGGCCGCCCTCCGTGGCATAGGGGTGATAGCGCTGCCCGTCCCAGTACAGCCCCGCCTCGCCCAGCCCGGTACCGGCGGCGATGATGGCGGCATTGCCGCGCGCATCCGGCGCACCCGGTTGCAGGACCAGCGTATCCCCTGCAGCCAGCGCCGGCAGGCCATGCGCAGTCGCCTCCAGATCGTTGAGCAGGGTGCAGGTCCTGAAACCGAAGCGTTGCCGCAGGGCATCGGCTTCGATATGCCAGGGCAGATTGGTGGTGCGCACCGACCCGCCCTGCACCGGCCCGGCGATGCCGAAGGCCGCATGCTCGGGCGCCTGCCTGCCCGCCAGAAAATTCGCCAGCAACGCGTCGAAACTGCCGAAGGCGGAACTCGCGTAGTCGGTCTCGCGCTCGATTCGCAGTTGCGTGCCGGCGACCTCGACGATCGCCAGCCGCGTCTTGGTTCCGCCGATGTCTCCTGCAAGGACGGGGCCCGTCATTTGTCGGTTTTTTCCTGCGCCGCGATCGGCGAGACCTGCCAGATGCGCTCGGCATATTGACGGATGGTGCGGTCGCTGGAGAACTTGCCCATGCCGGCGACGTTGAGGATGGCGCGCCGGGTCCACTCCGCCGGATCTCGGTACAGCTCGTCCACCTTGTCCTGGCAGGCGACGTAGGAACCGTAATCGGCGAGCAAGAGGAAGTGGTCGCCGTGCCTGAGCAGGGAATCGGCGACATCGCTGTAGCGCTTCGGCTCGTCGGGACAGAAATAGCCGGACGCGACCATGTCCAGCGCCTGCTTCAATTCGGCGTTGGCGTGGTAATAGGCCATGGGATCGTAGCCCTGGTTCCGCAGGGCCGCGACCTCCTCGGTGGTCAGCCCGAACAGAAAGAAATTCTCCTCCCCCACCTCTTCGCGGATCTCGATGTTCGCGCCATCCAGCGTGCCGATGGTGAGCGCGCCGTTCAGCGCCAGCTTCATGTTGCCGGTGCCGGAAGCCTCCGTGCCCGTGGTGGATATCTGCTCGGACAGGTCCGCCGCCGGCACGATGCGCTCGGCGCTGGATACATCGTAGTTGGGGATGAACACCAGCTTCAGTTTTCCGCCGACCTGCTGGTCGTTGTTGACGATGTCGGCGACCTCGTTGACGAGGCGGATGATCTGCTTGGCCATCGCATAGCCGGGCGCCGCCTTGCCCGCGATGATGACGGTGCGCGGCACGATATCGGGATGCGAGCCGGAACGGATGCGGTTGTACAGGGTGACGACGTGCAGCACGTTGAGCAACTGGCGCTTGTACTCATGGATACGCTTGATCTGGATGTCGAACAGCGAGGTCGGATCGACCTCGATACCGAGCTGCCTGCGGATCGTGTCCGCCAGCCGCGCCTTGTTCTCCTGCTTGATGGCGCGGAACTGCTGCTGGAAGCCGCTGTCGCCGGCGAACTCGCGCAGCTTCTGCAACTGGTCGAGATCGGTCAGCCAGCCCTGGCCGATGCGTTCCGAGATCAGCCGGGCCAGGCCGGGATTGGCTTGGTTCAGCCAGCGGCGCGGCGTAACACCGTTGGTCACGTTGATGATTTTGCCCGGTGCGATGCGCTCGAAGTCGGCAAAGATGGTGCGTTTCATCAGTTCGGTGTGCAGTGCCGCGACACCGTTCACCGCGTGGCTGCCGACGATGGCCAGATGCGACATGCGCAGGCGGCGCTCGCCGCGTTCGTCGATGATGGACAGGCGCTGCAGCAATTCGCCGTCGCCGGGAAACTGGTGCATCACCTGCTGCAGGAAGCGATGGTTGATCTCGTAGATGATCTGCAGGTGGCGCGGCAGCAATTCCTCGAACATCGCGACCGGCCAGGTCTCCAGCGCCTCCGGCATCAGCGTGTGGTTGGTGTAGGAGAAAATGCGCGTGGTAAGCCCCCATGCCTCGTCCCAGGGCAGTTTGTTCACGTCCACCAGCAGGCGCATCATCTCGGCGATGGCGATGGACGGGTGCGTATCGTTCAGCTGCACCGCAATCTTGTCCGGCAGTTGCGCCCAGCTCTCGCGGTTCTTCTTGTAGCGGTACAGCATGTCCTGCAGCGAGGCGCTGACGAAGAAATACTGCTGCTTCAGGCGCAGCTCGCGGCCCATCTCGGTCGAATCGTCCGGATACAGCACCTTGGAGAGGTTCTCCGACTCGTTCTTGTCGGCGACGGCCTGGATGTAGTTGCCCTGATTGAAATAGCGCAACTCGAAATCGCGCGAGGACTTCGCCGCCCACAGCCGCATGTTGTTGACCGTCTTGCCGCCGTAACCGGGGACCGGCGTGTCATAGGCCATCGCCATCACGTCGTCGGTATCCACCCAGTGGTGGCGCAGCTTGCCGTCCTCGTGCTTGTATTCCACCACGCGCCCGCCGAAATGCACCGGATACAGCAATTCCGGACGCGGGAACTCCCACGGGTTGCCGTAACGCAGCCAGTTGTCCGGGTGCTCCATCTGCGCGCCGTTCTCGATGCTCTGGCGGAACATGCCATATTCGTAACGGATGCCGTATCCATAGCAGGGCAGATTCAGCGTCGCCATGGAATCGAGGAAACAGGCGGCCAGACGCCCCAGCCCGCCGTTGCCCAGCGCGGCATCGGCCTCGATCTCGGCGACCGCCTCGAACTCCTGTCCCAGCTCATACAGGGCCGCCTTGCACTGCTCGTCCATGCCCAGATTGAGCATGGCGTTGCTCAGCGTGCGCCCCATCAGGAATTCGAGCGACAGATAGTAGGTGCGCTTGGCATCCTGCTCGTAATAGCGCTGCATGGTCTCCATCCAGCGCTCGACCAGGCGGTCGCGCACGGTGTAGGCGGCGGTCTGGAACCAGTCGCGTGTGGTCGCGTTGATCGGATACTTGCTGTTGGAATAGATCAGGTGATCGGCGAGCGACACCTGGATCGCTTCCTTGCTCATGCCCGCATTTCGATGCTGCGGCGCCATTCTGGGACTCATCATCGCCTCCGTGTTTGGTGCGTGAGCATACGCTGGATGTGGCTCGATTTCTCGTGCCGGATTCTCCGCGCGGGGGTGGACAGTGTCAATCGAAGGCAGGCATTCCCTCAATGCGTGCGCGAGATGCCCAGCACACCGATGATGAAGCGGATCAGGCTGTAACTCATGCGCGCCAGGATGCGCGTGAGCAGCCCGGCCCGCGCCAGCTCCACGCGCCGCCCGTCCTGCTCGATCGCCTGCTGCAGACTGCCGCGCAGATCCCCGGCGAAGCCCGCGTCGCGCACCACCAGATTCGCCTCGCGCGCCAGCAGCAGACTGAACGGATCGATGTTGAAGGAGCCCACGGTCGCCCACTCGCCGTCGACGACGGCGATCTTGGCATGCAGATAGCTGGCGTGATACTCGTAGATTTCCACCCCCGCCGCGAGCAGACGCCCGTACAGCGCCAGCGTGGCGTAATGCTGCAAGCGGTACTCGACCTTGCCCTGCAGCAACAGCACCACGCGCACCCCGCGCCGCGCCGCCCGCACCAAGGCGCGGCGGAAGGAGCGTCCGGGCAGGAAGTAGGCGTTGGCGATGACGACCTCGTGCTGCGCCCCCGCGATCGCCCGGATGTAGGCACGCTCGATATCGCGCCGGTGGCGCACGTTGTCGCGCAACACCAGCCGCACCCTGGCGTCCGAGTCCGGTTTGCCGCGGTGCAGGCGCCAGCCCGCCGCCTTGACCCGACGCCGGAACGCCGCCCACGAGACCATCTCCCACAGCCGCTGCATCGCGGCCTGCACTTCGGCGGCGAGCTCGCCCTCTACCCGCACCATGTAATCCAGGCGCGGCGCGTCGAAATCCATTTCCGCCGGAATGTCGTTGATGATGTTGATGCCGCCGACGAAGGCCACCTTGCCGTCCAGCACCGCCATCTTGCGATGCATGCGGCGCAGGCGGCGCATCCGGCTGCGGCTAAGGGTAAAGGGAGAAATCTCGCGCCTGAACCATTGCACCTCGACCCCAACCTTGCGCATCTCGTCCATCAGCGCCCCCGGCAGCTCCGCCGAACCGAAGCCGTCCAGCAGCACCCGCACCGCCAGGCCGCGCACTGCGGCCCGCTGCAGAGCCTGCGCGACCAAGTGACCGGTCTCGTCGCCGGCGAAGATATAAGTCTCCAGATAGACCGAATGCTGTGCCGCATCGATGTCGGCACAGAGCTGCGGAAAGAACGCGACACCGTTGCGCAGCAGCGTCAGCTCGTTGTCGCCGACACGGTGGCTGTGATTCATGGCCGGTTCAGCTGCGCGGAGAGCGCCGCATGGTCGGACAGGCGCCGCCATCTGCCGCCCGCATGCACGTCGCAATGCTGCACGCTGAAGCCGCGCACATAGATGCGGTCCAGGCGGAAGAAAGGGGTCCCGGAGGGATAGCTGCGCGCCGGCTCGCCGCCGTGCAAATGAAACACGTCGTGCACGCCCAGTTCGCGCGCCAGCACCGGACTCAACTGGTCGCGCCAGTCGTTGAAATCGCCCGCGATGATCAGCGGCTCGTCGTCCGGGATCGCGCTGCGCACATATTCGATCAGCGCGCGCTTCTGCATGCGGCGCCCCTTCGCGAACAGCCCGAAATGCGCGCACAGACAATCCACCTTCTGCCCATCGATCTCCACTTCGCTGTGCAGCAGTCCGCGGCTCTCGAAACGATGCGCCGAGACATCCTTGTTCCTCGACTGCACGATGGGGAAACGGCTGAGGATGGCATTGCCGTGATGCCCCTCTTCGTAGACCGCGTTCATGCCGTAGGCATGGTGCGCCCAGAATTCATCGGCCAGAAACTCGTGCTGCGGCACGGCCGGATAGTCGGTATGGCGCTGCGGATGCCGCAGATGCTCGCCCTGCACCTCCTGCAGGAACACGATATCCGCATCCAGCTCGCGCAGCCGCTCGCGCAACTCATGCAGCACCACGCGGCGGTTGAACTGCGAGAAGCCCTTGTGGATGTTGTAGGTGGCGATTTTGAGGGGAGTCATGGATGTATTCTAACCATAATTCCAACATCAAAAACAAAACCGCCGGGGGTTGCCCGGCAGCAAGTTACCTTTCTTGTCTTGCCAAGAAAGGTAACCCAAAGAAGTCGCCCCCGGTGCCCCGCCCCTTCGGGGTTCCCTGCGTTGCTCGACTGGTCAGGCTTCCTCATAAACTCGCACGATCCGCTACGCGGCCACGTGCTCAAACATATTCGTCAGAATTCCCCGACCAGTCTCCGCTACTCGGCGGCGCACAGGGGAAAGAAAGTCAAGAATCAAAACCACAGCGAGGGCACTTCGTGCCCACGCCACCAGAGTAGCTAATCAAGGTGTTCACCTTTCCCGCTTGGAAGGACAACAGGAAGACTAAAGCGAATTCTGCTAACCGCAGCATGTTCGCTTCCCTCATCATTCTTCTTTCCAAGCGATATTGACCCCAAGAAAACACCAACCCCTTCCACTGAACCTGCCTTCTTGGTTGTGGTGAGACCAACATCAAACTCAACCATCTGGGGTTTGCCGCTGTTGTAGTAGTTGTACTGGCCTGCTTCTTTGAATTGAACCCTTTTAGGGTTTATCTCCGCACCATGTCGAGCAATCGAAGCTTGTGCCTCAACTACGCCATCAACAATTTGGGTGATTGTTTCTTTGATAAATTCTTTTAGTTCCATGTTCACTTCACCATGAAGAGTGGCCAGCACTCAAAATTATCCAGCTAGTTAGAATGTTCGCATCCCCAAGCAGGCACAGCTCATTACGCATTCCCAATCCCCCTTGTCGGCAGCTTGATCTGCTTCGCAAAATCCAGCATGCGTTTGATCGGCAGCACCGCGCGCGGAATGATGGCCGGATCGACGTGAATCTCGTTGTTGCCCTTTTCCAGCACTTCGGCCAGATTGAGCAAGCCGTTCATCGCCATCCACGGGCAGTGGCTGCAACTGGTGCAGTTGGCACCGCGTCCGGCGGTGGGGGCTTCGAGGAAGAGTTTGTCCGGGCACAGGGTGCGCATCTTGTGCAGGATGCCGTTGTCGGTGGCGACGATGAATTCCTTGTTGGGGGCGTTCTGCGCGGCTTTGATCAGTTGCGTGGTGGAGCCGACCACGTCCGCCTGCTGCACCACGGCGCGCGGCGATTCCGGATGCACCAGCACCAGCGCGCCGGGATGCTGCGCCTTGAGCTCCTGCAATTCCCTCGCCTTGTACTCGTCATGAACGATGCACGAACCCTGCCACAGCAGCATGTCGGCCCCGGTCTGTTCCTGCACGTAGCTGCCGAGATGGCGGTCCGGCGCCCACAGGATCTTCTTGCCCTGCTCATGCAGGTGCTTCACCACCGGCAAGGCAATGGAACTGGTCACCATCCAGTCGGCGCGCGCCTTCACCGCCGCGCTGGTGTTGGCGTATACCACCACGACGCGGTCAGGATGTGCATCGCAGAATGGGGCGAACTCCTCAATGGGGCAGCCGAGGTCGAGCGAGCATTCCGCTTCGAGGTCCGGCATCAGTACACGTTTTTCCGGATTGAGTATCTTGGCGGTCTCGCCCATGAAACGCACGCCCGCCACGACTATGGTCTTGGCCGAATGCTGGTGGCCGAAGTTGGCCATATCGAGCGAGTCGGAGACGATGCCGCCGGTCGCCTCCGCCAGGTCCTGCAGGTCGGGATGCACGTAGTAATGCGCCACCAGCACGGCATCCTGCTCCTTCAGCAAACGCTTGATGCGTGCGATCAGTTCGGCTTTTTCGGCGGGTTCGGGTTCGCGCGGTTTCTTTGCCCAGGCATGTGCCGTGCTGCAGCTCGTCTGTGCAGTGTCGGGGTGTTCGTAAGCGATGGAGATGATGTTTTCAGCCATGTTGGATGCGTTCCGGTAATTGCAGTATCGCCGCACGGTTGCTGGGCGAAAAAACTTTGTCCACCGCTTCGTTCCACGGCAACCACTGGCAGCTCAGATGTTCGCGCGGCGCGAGTTGGACGGGGATTTGCTGCGGAAGTTGCAGTCCGAACACATGTTCGGTGTTGTGCGTGGTGCCGGGCGGATAGCGATGCAGCCACCTGGGATAGATGTCATACACGTTCTGCAGCTGCCAGTCTGTGAGAACGTAGCGCGTCGCGTCCAGTCCGGTCTCCTCGGCCACTTCGCGGATCGCGGTCTCGCGCAGGGTCTCGTCGCCGTCGCGGCTGCCGGTCACCGATTGCCAGTAGCCGGGATAATCGGCGCGTTCCAGCAGCAGCACGTCGAGTGCGGCGGTGTAGATGACGACGAGTGCGGAGACCGGCTGCTTGTAGCGCATTACGCGAAGAACACCCAGAACGCCTTGCCCTGCGCGCGCCAGAATTCGACCGTTTCCCTGAGAATGCCGTCCAGCATCTCGTCGCCCGGCTGCTCCCCGCGCAGCAACAGAACATAGCCCGGCGCCTCATTCCAGGAAAGGTCGCCCAGCGCATCGGCCAGCGCGTCCCAATTGTGTCCGAACCAGTCCGGTGCCGTGATCGCGCGCGCCAACTCCGCCAGTACCTCGCCCTTGCCGTGCGCGCTCGCGATGTCCGCCTCGAACAGGGTGAAGTCCGCCCGTTGCACCGAATCGTGCAGCGCCTCCAGCGAACAGTTCAAGCGGTACACGCCGGCCCCGCTCACGTCCTTCAGCAGATAGCACAGGTCTTCCATCAATGCCCCTCCGTGATGCGGTAGAAACTGCGATAGTGATCGGCGCTGTAGTAACACTCGGGTACGACGCCGCACACGATGCGGCGCGCGCCGCGATGATGCAGGCCCGGCGTCTTCACGGTGTACTCGCGGTAATAGCCGCGCGGCTGCGGCGGCAGGATGTGTTCGCGGTTGCCGAACACGACGCCGTCGCGCGCATACGGGAAAGGGCCGCCCTGCCTGACGAGTTGCAGCGTCTCGCGCGCCTCCGGCGGCAGCGCAGCGGCGGAGATGAGCGGAAGATCGGACGCGGGCTGGTTGCGCGCTTGCGCGAACGGCACGCACAGCAGCAGGCCGACCAGCAGCCACCACCGCGCTTGCACCACCCACCGCATCCTAGTCCTTGGCAGCTTCGACCGGCGCCGGCTGGCGCAGCCGGATGTGCAGTTCGCGCAGCTGCTTCTCGTCCACCGCGCTCGGCGCCTGCGTCAGCAGGCATTGCGCGCGCTGCGTCTTGGGGAAGGCGATCACGTCACGGATCGATTCAGCACCGGTCATCATGGTGACGATGCGGTCCAGGCCGAAGGCCAAACCGCCGTGCGGCGGCGCGCCGTATTGCAGCGCGTCGAGCAGGAAGCCGAACTTGAGCTGCGCTTCTTCCGCATTGATGTTGAGCGCGCGGAACACCTGGCTCTGCACCGCTTCCTTGTGGATACGCACCGAGCCGCCGCCGATCTCCCAGCCGTTGAGCGCGAGGTCATAGGCCTTGGCCAGACACTTGCCGGGATCGGTTTCGAGGAATTGCAGGTGCTCGTCCTTGGGCGCGGTGAACGGGTGGTGGCAGGCGTTCCAGCGCTTGGCTTCGTCGTCGTATTCGAACATGGGGAAGTCCACCACCCACAGCGGTTCCCATGCCTTGCCGTTGGTGTAGCCCTTCTCGTGGCCGATCTTGCTGCGCAGCGCGCCCAGCGCGTCGTTGACGATCTTGGCCTTGTCCGCGCCGAAGAAGATGATGTCGCCGTTCTGCGCACCGGTGCGTTCGATGATGGTCTTCAGCGCCGTTTCGTGCAGGTTCTTGACGATGGGCGATTGCAGGCCGGTCTCGTTCAGTTGCGTCACGTCGTTGACCTTGATGTAGGCCAGGCCCTTGGCGCCGTAGATGGAGACGAACTTGGTGTAGTCATCGATCTCGCCGCGCGAGAATGCGCCGCCGTTCGGCACGCGCAGGGCCGCCACGCGGCCGCTGTCGGAATTCGCCACGCCGGCGAACACCTTGAACGCCACGTCCTTCACCGCGTCGGTGACTTCGGTGATCTCCAGCGTCACGCGCAGGTCGGGCTTGTCGGAACCGAAACGCGCCATCGCCTCGGCATGGCTCATGCGCGGGAAGGGTTTGGGTAGCGCGACATTCAGCACTTCCTTGAACACGGTGCGGATCATCTCTTCCGTCAACTGCATGATCTGTTCTTCGCTCATGAAGGAGGTCTCGATATCCACTTGGGTGAATTCGGGCTGGCGGTCGGCGCGCAGATCCTCGTCGCGGAAGCATTTGGTGATCTGGTAGTAGCGGTCGAAGCCGGCCACCATCAGCATCTGCTTGAACAGCTGCGGCGACTGCGGCAGCGCGAAAAACTCGCCCGCATGCACGCGCGACGGCACCAGGTAGTCGCGTGCACCTTCCGGCGTGGATTTGGTCAGCATCGGCGTCTCGATGTCGATGAAGCCCTTGTCGTCGAGGAAGCGGCGGAACGCGCGCGCGGTCTTGTAGCGCAGCATCATGTTGTGCTGCATCTGCGGGCGGCGCAGGTCGACCACGCGGTGGGTCAGGCGCACGTTCTCGGACAGGTTCTCGTCGTCCAGCTGGAACGGCGGCGTGACCGAGACGTTCAGCACCTCGATCTCCTGGCACAGCAGCTCGATCTCGCCGCTGGGCAGGTTCTTGTTCTCGGTGCCTTCGGGGCGGCGGCGCACGCGGCCGGTGACCTTCAGCACGAATTCGTTGCGCACCGATTCGGCGATGGCGAACATGTCGGCCCGGTCCGGGTCGCATACCACCTGTGCCAGTCCTTCGCGGTCGCGCAGGTCGATGAAGATCACCCCGCCGTGGTCACGGCGGCGGTGTGCCCAGCCGCACAGGGTGACGGTCTGGCCGAGATGGTTAACGTTGAGTTGTCCGCAATAATGAGTACGCATAAGTGTTTCAGTTCAGGTCGATCGGGAAATTACAAAGGGAAATTACTTGTCGGCTCCGGCCAGCTGGGCGGCGTTCTCCGGCGTGGTCACCACGCCCATCGACACGATGGCCTTGAACGCCGCATCCACGCTGATGTCCAGCTCGATGGTCTCGGACTTCTTGACGTAGAAATAGAAGCCGTTGACCGGGCTGGGCGTGGTCGGCACGAACACGCCGACGTACTCGTCATCCAGCTTGCGCGTCACCTCGGCCGGCAGGCTGGTCAGAAATGCCAGCGACCATGCCTCGGGATGGGGATAACGCACCAGCAGCACCTTGCGGAAAGCATGGCCGTTCTCCGACAGCAAGGTGTCGCTCACCTGCTTCACGCTGTTGTAGATGGCGTTGACAAAGGGGATGCGGCGCAGCATGTTTTCCCAGGCAGCCAGCAGACGCTGGCCGAACACGTTGCGCACCAGCAACCCCGTTCCCAGCACGGTCAGCACGGTCAGGATGACGCCCAGGCCGGGAATATGGATGCCGAGCAGGTTGTCCGGATGCCATTGCCCCGGCAACAGACTCAGGGTCAGATCCAGCGTGCCGATGATGAAACTCAGCACCCACAGGGTGATCACCAGCGGCACCAGGACCAGCAAGCCGGTCAGCAGGTATTTCTTCACGAATGGCTACCGGCCGACGGGCAGCTCGCGCAGGCCGACGGCTCGCACTGGCTTGGCTTGTTCTTGAAATCGGTGACGTAATAGCCGTTGCCCTTGAGCTGGAAGCCCGCCGCGCTGATCTGCTTGGCGAAGGTCTCCTTGCCGCATTCGGGGCAAGCGGTCAGCGGCGCATCGCTGAACTTCTGCATCACGTCTTTTTGTGCGCCACAACTGCTGCACCGGTACTCGTAGATAGGCATGATCCGCTCCTGCATTTGAAAGGCGCGCATTATACCCTGCGCCCCTGCATTGGAAGAAGCCGGTTTATCGCGCCAAGACGGGCCGACCGCAGGCCCCGCCGCTCACGCGTTCGTGCTCGACCACTTTCCGGGCGCAATCCCGTCCAGCGCCCAGTCACCGATCGCATAGCGGATCAAGCGCAGGGTCGGAAACCCGACCGCCGCCGTCATGCGCCGCACTTGGCGGTTGCGCCCTTCGCGGATGGTCAGTTCCAGCCAGCCGGTCGGGATGCTCTGGCGGAAACGCACCGGCGGGTCGCGCAGCCACAGGCCGGCAGGCTCGTCCATCAGGCGCGCCTGTGCCGGCAGCGTCATGCCGTCCTTGAGCGGCACGCCGCGCCGCAACTTCTCCAGAGCCGCCGCGTCGGGGACTCCCTCGACCTGCACCCAGTAGGTCTTGGGCAGCTTGTGCTTCGGATCGGTGATGCGGTGCTGCAGCTTGCCGTCGTCGGTGAGCAGCAACAGGCCTTCGCTGTCGGTATCCAGCCTTCCTGCGGGATAAACGTCGGGAACGGCGATATAATCCGCCAGCGTCGGGTGCATCCCGTCACGGCTGAACTGGCAGATCACGCCATAGGGTTTGTTGAACAACAGGATGCGACTCATCTTATTTTTTCGATATTTCCGGAAATACTCATGACAACCCCAAAGATCATCTACACCCTGACCGACGAAGCTCCGCGTCTGGCGACCTACTCCCTGCTCCCCATCATACAGGCCTTCACCAAGGTGGCCGGGGTCACCGTAGCGACCAGCGACATCTCGCTGGCTGGACGCATCCTCGCGACATTTCCCGAACACCTGACCGCCACGCAAAAAGTGGCGGACGGCCTGTCCGAACTGGGCGCGCTGACGCTAAAGCCGGAAGCGAACATCATCAAGCTGCCGAATATTAGCGCATCGATCCCGCAACTGAAGGCGGCGATCAAGGAATTGCAGTCGCAGGGCTACAAGATTCCCGACTTCCCCGAAGATCCCAAGACCGACGCCGAGAAGGAGATCAAGGCGCGTTACGGCAAGGTGCTCGGCAGCGCGGTGAACCCGGTGCTGCGCGAAGGCAACTCCGACCGCCGTGCCGCGGCCTCGGTCAAGCAATACGCGCGCAAGCATCCACACCGCATGGGCAAGTGGGAGAAGACCTCGAAGACCCGCGTGGCGCACATGACGAGCGGCGATTTCTATGGCAGCGAAAGATCCGTGACCGTGCCAGAAGCCGTCAGCACCCGCATCGAATTCGTGGGCAAGAATGGCACGACGACCGTGCTCCGCGACAAGCTGAATCTCAAGGCCGGTGAAGTGATCGACGCCGCCGTGATGAGCCGCAAAGCCCTGCGTCAGTTCTTCGCCGAGCAGCTCGCGGCCGCGAAGAAGGAAGATGTGCTGCTGTCGCTGCACCTGAAGGCCACCATGATGAAGGTGTCCGACCCCATCATGTTCGGCCACGCCGTCTCCGTATTCTTCAAGAACGTGTTCGACAAACACGGCGCGCAGCTCAAGGAGATGGGCGTCAACGTCAACAACGTCTTCGGCGACATGGAAACCAAGGTGTTCGCCTTGCCGGAAGCTAAACGCGCCCAACTCGTGGCCGACATCGCCGACTGCTTCCGCAACGGCCCGGCGCTGGCGATGGTGAATTCCGACAAGGGCATCACTAACCTGCACGTGCCAAGCGACGTGATCGTCGACGCCTCCATGCCGCCGATGATCCGCGACGGCGGCAAGATGTGGGGCGCCGACGGCAAGCCCTACGACACGCTGGCGATGATCCCCGACCGCTGCTACGCGGGCATCTATGTCGCCACCGTCGAGGACTGCAAGCAGAACGGCGCGCTCGATCCCGCCACCATGGGCTCTGTGCCCAACGTCGGCCTGATGGCGCAGAAGGCCGAGGAGTACGGCTCGCACGACAAGACCTTCGAGATCGCCGCCGACGGCGTGGTGCGCATCGTGGACAGCAACGGTAAGGTTTTACTGGAACAGAACGTCGAACAGGGCGACATCTTCCGCGCCTGCCAGACCAAGGACGCGCCGATTCAGGACTGGGTCAAGCTGGCGGTCACCCGCGCCCGCCTGTCCAACACCCCAGCCGTCTTCTGGCTGGACAGGAACCGCGGCCACGACGCGCAGATCATCGCCAAGGTCGAGAAATACCTGAAAAACCACGACACCACAGGGCTGGAGATCAAGATCCTGGCTCCGGTCGAAGCGATGAATTACTCGCTGGAGCGCATCCGCAAGGGTCTTGACACCATCTCGGTGACC
>JBQGEN010000066.1:0-3749 GCA_052039615.1 Sideroxyarcus sp.
CGCTGCAACTTCACCAACCTCAACGCCAAGCCGGAAAACTACCTTTCGCAGAACCCGCACTTTTGCCGCTCGGCGTTGGCGCGCTTCACGCCGCAGTATTTCATCGAGATGCTCGTTGCGCATGGGATCGGCTACCACGAAAAGACACTCGGCCAGCTGTTCTGCGACGACGGGTCGGAAGCCATCATCGCCATGCTCAAATCGGAATGCGATGCGGCAGACGTACGCTGGTGCATGCCGTGCCGCGTGGAAGACATCTCTTCTTCTCGTCCACAGGCGGGAGAGGGGGCCGGGGAGAGGGGCGAATTTCTTGTCACCACGTCGCGCGGAAAGTACCGCGCCGCGTCGCTCGTCATCGCCAGCGGCGGTCTCTCCATACCCAAGATCGGCGCGACGCCGTTCGGCTATCACGTTGCCGAGCAGTTCGGCATACCCATGACCCGGCTCAAGCCGGGACTGGTTCCGCTCAGCTTCCATCCGGAAGAGTGGGCGATCTATGCCGAACTGTCCGGCGCATCGGTGGATGCCGTGGTGAGCTTCGGCAAACAGCGCTTCCGCGAAAGCCTGCTGTTCACCCATCGCGGGCTGAGCGGGCCGGCCATCCTGCAGATATCCTCATACTGGGAACACGGCCAGCCGCTTTCCATCGATCTCCTGCCCGACCACGACCCGCGCGAATTATTCGCCGGGCAGCGCGGCAGCAAGATGCTGCTGGGCAATTTCCTGGCACAGTACCTGCCCAAACGACTGGCCGAGATCGTCGCCACACGCTGGCAGCAGAACAAACCGCTGAATCAATATGCCGAGAAGGACCTGCGCGCACTGGCCAACAAGCTGAAAGACTGGCAGGTCACCCCGACCGGCACCTTGGGCTACGCCAAGGCGGAAGTGACCTGCGGCGGCGTGGACACGCGCGCGCTGTCGTCGAAGACGATGGAGTGCAACGACGTGCCCGGACTGTATTTCATCGGCGAAGTGATGGACGTCACCGGGCAGCTTGGCGGCTACAACTTCCAGTGGGCGTGGGCCTCGGGCCATGCCGCCGGGCAGGCGGTATAGGCGATCGACCATGGCTGCGTTCTTTTCCGGATTGTTCGGCTGGGGGAAGGCTTCCGTCGTCGTGGACGATGAGGCCTGGCGGATGGTCATGGAATCGCCGCTGTTCGACGGCCTGAATCCGGAGGAGATCGAGCGCTTGCGCGATCTGGCGGCCAGACTGCTGGCCGACAAGTCGTTCTCCGGTGCCGGCGGTGTGGAGGTGGATGCCGGCATGGCGACCGTCATCGCCGCCTTCGCGGCGCTGCCGGTGCTGAATCTCGGCTATGGCTGGTATGAGGGCTGGAAGGAGATCGTGATCTACCAGGCCGAATTCATCCACGACGGCGAACAGATGGACGAGGCAGGTGTCGTCCATCATGTGCGCCATGTGCGCAGCGGCGAGTCCTGGGAGGGCGGCCCCATGGTGCTGTCCTGGGAGGATGTGGAGTGGTCGGGACTGGGCGAGGGCTACAACGTGGTGATCCACGAGTTCGCGCACAAGCTGGACATGAAGAACGGCAGCGCGAACGGCCGGCCGCCGCTGCATTCCGGGATGAGTCCGGAAGAATGGGCGCATGACCTCCAGTCCGCCTACGACGACCTGTGCCGCCGCGTGGATGGCGGCGAGGAGCCCCTGATCGATCCTTATGCAGCGGAGAGTCCGGCGGAATTCTTCGCCGTCCTTTCCGAGTATTTCTTCGAGGTACCCGATGTGCTGCATGAAACCTATCCGGCGGTGTATGCACAGCTGACGCGCTTCTATCTGCAGGATCCGCTATCGCGCCTGGCGTCCAACCCGCGCAGGATGGGTTGAGCGTAGCGATACCCATCAGCAATTTCTGCTGATAGCAGACTGCCGGTGCGATCCATCCTGCGCATAACGTTTGGTGCTATAGTTTTCCGCATCTTTCAACTCAAGGAGTCGACCGATGCGCGCTTTATGGATAGTCCTGCTGACAACGCTGCTGAGCGGTTGCGGCTACAACGATTTCCAGTCTTATGACGAGCAGGTCAAGGCGGACTGGGCGGAAGTGCTGAACCAGTACCAGCGCCGCTTCGATCTGGTGCCCAACCTGGTGAACACCGTCAAAGGCTATGCGCAGCAGGAGAAGGACGTGCTGCTGGGCGTGACCGAGGCGCGCGCCAGGGTCGGCAGCATCCAGGCGACCCCCGCGCTGATCAACGACCCCAAGGCGTTCGCGCAGTTCCAGTCCGCCCAGGGCGAACTGACCTCGGCTCTGAGCCGCCTGATGGTGGTGGTGGAGGACTATCCGCAACTGAAATCCGACACGGTGTTCCGCGACTTGCAGGCCCAGCTGGAAGGCACGGAGAACCGCATCACCGTGGCGCGCAACCGCTACATCAAGGCGGTGCAGACCTACAACGTGCTGGCGCGCTCGTTCCCCTCCAATCTGACGGCCATGCTGTTCGGCTACGAGATCAAGCCGTCCTTCACGGTGGAGGACGAGAAGGCGGTGTCGAAGGCCCCGACGGTGGATTTCGCCGTACCCAAGGCAGCGCCTGCAAAATAAATGAAACGTCTCTGGTCGCCGCTTCTCCTGCTTGCGCTGCTGCTCTGCGGCACAGCGCAGGCAGAGGTCGATGTCCCGCCGCTGAAGCAGCGCGTCACCGACCTCACTGCGACGCTCGATGCTACGCAAATCCAGGCGCTGGATGCGCGCCTGACCGCCTTCGAATCTGCAAAGGGGTCGCAGATCGCGGTGCTGCTGGTGCCGACCACGCAACCGGAGACCATCGAGCAGTTCGGCATCCGCGTCGCCGATGCCTGGAAGCTGGGGCGCAAAGGCGTGGACGACGGCGTGCTGCTGCTCATCGCCAAGGATGACCGCAAGCTGCGCATCGAGGTAGGTTACGGGTTGGAGGGGGCGCTCAACGATGCCACGGCCAAGCGCATCGTGGCCGAGATCATCACGCCGTATTTCAAGCACGGCGAATTCCATGCCGGCATCGAAGCGGGGGTGGGTGCGATCATCAAGGTGGTCGAAGGCGAGCCGCTGCCCGCTCCCGATCAACCCGCCGCCCCTCGATCCGGCAGCGATGCGGGAGGCTTCGAGACCTTGCTCGTTGCCGGATTCTTCATTTTCATGCTGGGCAACATAGTCCTGCGCCAGTTGCTGGGGAGATTGCCCAGCGGGTTGATCGTCGGCGGACTGATCGGCGCGCTGGCCTGGGTGATGCTGTTTTCTCTGGCGTGGGCGATTGCGGCAGGACTGGTGGCTTTCCTGTTCTCGCTGATGTTCGGCCTGAGCAGCCGGGGCTCGCACTTCCCTTCCGGGTGGAGCGGCGGCAGCGGGGGCGGCTGGAGCAGCGGAGGTGGCTTCGGCGGCGGCGGCGGCGGTTTTAGCGGAGGCGGCGGCAGCTTCGGCGGCGGCGGAGCATCGGGAGGCTGGTAAATGAACATCAAACGCATCGTCAGACATCTCTCAGCCAGTCACGCCGCGATGCGCCGGATCTTCCGGCGCACAACACTGAAGAACATCGAGCACGCCATTGCGGAGGCCGAGCAGACGCATGCCGGGCAGATTCGCTTCGTCGTCGAGGATGCGCTGGACCTCGGTCCTTTGCTGGCCGCGCAGACCGCGCGGGAACGGGCAATCGAAGTCTTCTCGCAATTGCGGGTCTGGGATACCGAACACAACAACGGAGTGTTGATCTATGTGCTGCTGGCGGATCGCGATGTCGAGATCGTC
>JBQGEN010000067.1:0-2116 GCA_052039615.1 Sideroxyarcus sp.
CGCAGCACCCAGCATCTCTCGGTGGCGAATGGCGCGCATTTTACCGCATCTTTTTCCGTCATGAGTATCGCATCCGCATCGGCGAAAGCGATATCGCTCGCCGTATAGCGGTGATGGTCGGGGAAGGCATGGCGTTGCGCGGGCAAGCCGAGATGTTCGAGGTGAGCGAAGAATCGCTGCGGATGGCCGATGCCCGCGATGGCGTGCAGGCGCTGACCGGCGAACGCTCCGGCCAACACGAGCATCTCGGGATTGAGCAGGTTGTAGAAACTGGTTCCTTCCAGGCGCATGGCGAATTCGTTGCCCTGCGCCTCGCCGCCATTGACGACCACCGCATCGACTTTCCGCAGGCGCGACACCGGCTCGCGCAGCGGGCCGGCGGGGAGCAGCAAGCCGTTGCCGAAACGGCGTGCGCCGTCCACCACGACGATCTCCGCATCGCGCTGCAAACGATAGTGCTGCAAACCGTCGTCGGAGAGGATGATGTCGCATTCCGGATGAGCGTCGAGCAGGGCCTGCGCGGCAGCAGGGCGGTCGCGGCCGATCCACACCGGGCACAATGCGCGCTGCGCCATCAATAGCGGTTCGTCGCCGACTTCGTCCGCAGAGTCGTCGCTGGTGACTTCATGCAGCATCTTCTTTTTTTGTTCGGCGGTCCTGGTGTACCCGCGACTGACGATGCCGGGATGCCAGCCTTCTTCGATCAACTGCTGCGCCAGCCACAGCGTGAGCGGGGTCTTGCCTGTCCCGCCCACGCTGATGTTGCCGACAATGACGACCGGGACGGGCAGCCTGACTGAAGCCAGCAGTCCGCCGCGATAGAGCGCGCGGCGCAATGCTGCGAGCGCGCGAAAAACCAGGCTGAGGGGGATGAGCAGGAAGTGGAGCGGCGAAAGGCGATACCAGTGGTGTTGCAGCCGCTCCATGCTGAAGGCTTACTTGCTTTGATTCTGCGTGGTGAAGGTGATGCGACCGAAACCGGCGAGGCGCGCGGATTCCATGATGTTGATGACGGACTGGTGCGGCGCCTTGGCGTCGGCGTTGATGACGATGGTCGGATCCGGCTGGCCGCCGGCCGCCTTGCGCAAGGTCTCGGCAAAATCTGGCACGCCGTTGAATGCCGTGCGCACGCTGTCCACCGCGTAGTGTTCCGAGGCATCGACCGCCACGTTGATCACTTTGGCGGCAGGGGGAGCGCCTTCCTCGCCGGAGGCTTGCGGCAGGTTGATCTGCAACTGGGCGAAGTTCGAGTAGCTGGTGGTAACCATCAGGAAGATCAGGATCACCAGCAGCACGTCGATCATCGGGATCAGGTTGATCTCCGGTTCGTCACGGCTGTGTCCGCGCTGGAAATTCATTTGCGCTCACCGTGCACGACCTCCACCAGCTTGATCGCCTGCTGTTCCATTTCTATGGTCAGGCTGTCCACCTGCGCGCGGAAATGGCGGTACGCGATCATGCTGGGCACGGCGACGATCAGGCCGAAGGCGGTGTTGTACAGGGCGACCGAGATGCCGTGCGCCAGTTCGGTGGGCGCGGCGCCGCCCGCGTTCTGCGAGCCGAAGATCTCGATCATGCCGACCACCGTGCCGAACAGGCCGAGCAGCGGGCTGATCGAGGCGATGGTCCCGAGCGTGGTGAGGAAGCGATTGAGATCGTGCGCGGCTCCGCGCCCGGCTTCTTCGATGGATTCCTTCATCACCTCGGGAGTGCTCTTGATGTTCTTCAATCCGGCGGCGAATACCTTGCCCAGCGGCGAACCATCGCTCAGTTTCGCCAGCATCTGATGGCTGACGCCTTTTTGCTTGAGCTCCTGCACTACTTCGTCCAGCAGTCTGGGGGGCACGATGTTCTTGCCGCGGAGGAAAAGGGCACGCTCGACGATGAGTGCAACTGCGACCAAGGAAGAGATGATGAGTAACCAGATGGGCCAGCCGGCCGCTTCAACTAGAGTGAACACGCAACGTCTCCGGAAAAGTAAGCTTGATTTCGAAGGCGGCACTGTATCTTGTGAGGCATGTTTGAGCAAGGTGCGCTGATGTGCTGTCGGCTAACCTGCCGTCGCAAAAGCAATTTGTTTTCTTATGCACAAAAACTGTGGATAACTTTGTGGATG
>JBQGEN010000068.1:0-1956 GCA_052039615.1 Sideroxyarcus sp.
TTTCCGAAAGTGCGATGCGAATCCTGCGAAGGTTTGCGCAGATTACGATTAAAACAGAGCGTGATGCTTGCATTGAAGATGTACGCACGATTGGAGGGAAATTAGCTGTTGAGCTGGAAGAATTGATAAATTCTCGCGGTAGTTGACAGATTTAGGTAGTTGTAAGATACTTCGCTTGTCTATTGGCAGATAGATGAAGGCATAAACGAGCAAACCCTCATACAGTGTGGGGCTTGCATACGATTCAGTGAGCGTTTCTCGTTTCGCAAACTGTAATGGCCTGCCAGCCCAAGCTCTACACTATATGGGGGTTTTTTATGCTCAATCAGAAATTCAAACAATCTTTCGCTATCAGTAAGCAAATCCCAAAACGCAATAATAAAAACGCAATCATCCTTCGGTGGTGCGCTGCTGTTAATGCCGCTATCGGAGGTTGACATGCACTTCTACGACTTCAACATTGGCGATTATGCCAAGAAAACTAGTCACCTAACAAATGGCGAGGACTTGGCTTATAGACGCGCTCTTGATGTGTATTACGACACTGAGCAGCCATTCGATCTAAGCGGTGGGTTAGCGACACTTAGCCGGAGGTTACGGGTTGACGAAAAAGACCTAAAAAACGTCATTGATGAGTTCTTTCCTGATGGCAGAAACAAGCACGCCGATGAGAAAATTGCATCATATTACGCATTTTTGGAACGTCAAAAAGCGAATGGTAAGCTCGGAGGAAGACCAAAGCATAAGGATTTAAAACCCAGTGATAACCCAGTGGTTAGCCAAAATAACCCAGTGCCTAGCCAACCACTACCCACTAAACCACTAACCACTAACCAAGATAATACAAAGCCGCCTTCAAAGAAGTCTGTTTATTCGGAAGAGGTAAATTCTGTTTTGGAATACCTTAACGAAAAAGCTGGTAGAAACTACAAGCCAGTTGAAGCTAACTCGAAGTTCATAATTGCAAGGATTGGAGATGGAGCAACCGTTGACGAAATGAAATTAGTCGTAGATGCGAAAGTCAAGGAATGGGGGAATGACCAAAAGTGGAGCAAGTATCTAAGACCTGCCACATTATTCAACGCTGAAAAATACGCGCAGTATGCTGGTGAATTAAATTCACATAACAAAACCGGAACATTTGACGTAACAGAATGGGTGAGGACGCATCAATGAATAACTTTGTGAATTTCAAAAACGTACTTTCTGAAGACTTGGATATTTCTAAGTGGATGGATGAAGAACAAAAAACGCGCGTATCTAAGATTGGAACATTTGTCCCAAAGCTGATGGACACCGTAATGGGGAAGGGAGAAAAAGGGCATTTAACCCCTTGGTGCGGTGCAAACGATAAATTCAGTTTCAGGGAATCAGAGCTTACTGTATGGACTGGATACAAAGGGCATGGTAAGTCGTTGTTTATTTCGCAAGTATTCGAGAAGTTCATCACAGATGGGAAAAGGGTTTTCATTATCAGCCCAGAATTCCCGCCTCATCGTGTTTTGTATCGGATGCTTATACAGTCGCTAGGGAAGCATAACGTAAATCCAGAAACTGCTTTTGCATGGCTTGATGCAATTGGAGAACAGGTTTGGTTATATGACCAGCAAAGCAGCTTAAAGCCTTTGGAAGTAATCGCTTTGTGTAGATATGCCGTAGAGGAACATGGAGTAGATCATATTCTGATAGACAGCCTTATGAAGTGCGGAATAGCGCCAGATGACTATGGTGGTCAGAAGAAGCTGATTGACACAATCCAGCAAGTAGCCCATCGAAACAAGGTACACATTCATTTGGTAGCCCATGCTAGGAAAGACAAGGACGATGGTTCTATGCCATCTATCCACGATATTAAGGGTGGTAGCGAGTTGGGCGACATTGCTGAAAATGTTCTAGTCGTTTGGAGAAATAAGAAAAAGGAATTTGGAACAGGAAAGCAAGAAGAGCCGGATGCAA
>JBQGEN010000069.1:0-15926 GCA_052039615.1 Sideroxyarcus sp.
GAATTTGCGAGATGTAGGCTTCGGTCAAGCACAAAAAAGGAGACAGATTTATTTTCCCACCACAAGGGCCATGTCTCCCTTTGTAGCCCAGCAATAACACAGCCGCTTTTTAACAATTCATCAACCCTGATCGACCTGCTGCCCGCGACAGCGGCGGCAACCTAAATGCCGTGGACGGCACCCTCAACGGCTGTCCCTACCTGTACCTGCAACGCCTGGACTACGACCGCTTCGAACAGCGCGGCGTCGAGACCACACCTACGACGTCGGTTACTTGTCACCCGCCTAAGCGACTTGGGCTAAAACCAAACACGATGTTCTGCTGTCATCCTGTTGATTCTTACAGGTGTAATCACAGTGCCAACAAACTAGTATCCGACGGGCGGGGATGTGACCTTGATCGGTATTGGCACATCCCGTATTTGCAGCATCCAGAAGCGTTGGTTGCGCAGTGCGTAGCGCATGTTCAGGTAGGTAGATTGGCGGAAATTGGCCAGATGAGGGATTGACGAAGGGACAAAGAATGCGAAACAGGAACACAGGAACGTTATTGCGTTTGTTCATGGCCGCAACAGCTGTGGTATTCGCGCTTACCGGGTGTAGTGGCGGGGGCGGTGGGGCCGGCGAGACAAGTGGTGGAGCCACTACGTCGTCACTTAAAGCCATCACCTCTTACGCGCTTGCCAATGTGACGGGCACCATCAACGAAACAAGTAAGACTATTGCCGTTACTGTGCCCTACGGCACCAGCGTCACGGCACTGGTCGCGACGTTCGATACCACCGGTGCAAGCGTATCAGTCGGGGGGACAGTACAGAACAGCGGCGTTAGCGCAAACAATTTCAGCAATCCGGTGATATACACAGTTACTGCATTAGACGGTTCTACGGCCAACTACACAGTGACGCTTACCGTTGCTCCCAGTTCCGCAAAGGCAATCACAACCTACTCGCTATCCGGATGGGCCGGAAGCATCAATGAAGCGACGAAGTCCATTTCTGTTTCCATGCCGTCCGGCATTGGTGTCACGGCATTGGTTGCGACATTCGCAACCACCGGGACCAGCGTATCGGCCGTAGGAACGGTGCAGGTCAGTGGCACCACCGCGAATGACTTCACCAATCCGGTGACCTACACAGTCACCGCTGCTGATGGCTCAACAGTGAATTACACAGTGACCGTTACTCCGATCCTCCCGGTCACCATCGGCGGCACAGTAAATGGTTTGGCCGCGGGCAACTCCATAGTGCTGCTAAACAACGGAACAGACAATCTAACGGTGTCTGCCAATGGCGCATTCACCTTTACGCAGGCGATCGCTTTTGGCTCCAATTACAGCGTCACCATCAATACGCTACCTACGGGGCAACCGTGCACCCTGACTTATGGCGCAGGAACGGTATCCAGTGCAAGCGTCGCCAGCGTCAATGCTATCTGCGGGCCTACCTATGTTGGGACCTTCTCTTACACGGGAAGTATGGCAACCGCACGCACGGAACACGCGGCTGCGCTGTTAGCCAATGGCAAGGTGATCGTGGCGGGGGGATTGGACAGGCCTGATTCTGTTGTGCCAGTTTCAAGTGCTGAACTGTTCGATCCAACTACCGGAACTTGGGGGGTTACCGGGAACATGACATCCGTGCGCCAATCTCACAGTGCGACCTTGCTACCGAATGGCAAGGTGTTGGTGGCGGGTGGGGTGGGCATGGGAATCGGCTTGGCCACTGCCGAATTGTACGATCCGGCGACAGGGGCTTGGACGTCAACGGGAAATATGACCACAACGCGCCACTATCACACTGCCACGACGTTGCCCAATGGTTTGGTGCTGGTGGTGGGCGGAAGGGATGCTGCTGGAAACGTTGTGGCCAGCGCAGAACTGTATGACCCGAACAGTGGCACTTGGACGGCCACAGGAAGCATGGCAACAATACGCGAATTCCATACAGCCACCTTGCTTTCTAACGGCAAGGTGCTGGTCGCCGGGGGATCTACCGGAAATGCAATTGCCAGCGCCGAGCTATACGATCCGGGCTCGGGTGCCTGGATCACTACCGGCAGTCTGCAAGCTGCACGCATGATTCATACTGCCACCTTGTTGCCGAATGGCAAGGTGCTGGCAGCTGGTGGATACGACCGGTCTGTTAACCATAGAAGTGCAGAACTGTATGACCCGGTTGCGGGAACTTGGACAACAACGGGAAGTATGGCGTCAACACGTGACCGGCATGCCGCGACCCTGATACCCAATGGCAAAGTTCTGGTTTCGGGCGGATACAACGGAGTCGATGTTGACGGCAATTTCGAATTGTATGATCCGGCCTCGGGGGCTTGGACACTAGCCGGTGCCATGAGGGCATCACGTGAAGATCATGTTGCGATCCTGCTGGCTAATGGCAGGTTGTTGGTCATCGGTGGTTGGACCCCCTTTGTCACTCAGACTGCTAGCGCCGAACTGTTTTGGTGATCGATCAGAGGGGGAATGCAATTCCCCCTTTGCCGGATAGTCACCGAAAGCGTCCTGGCGGGGCGATCGCCACCAGCGGCCGTGCAGTCCACATCAGCGTCCATAATGTGGAATGGGGGCACCCCTTAGCGGGCATGCGTCAGACGAGTAGACTGTGGTAGTCGTGACTTTTCACTGACACTATCCCACGTCGGAACAAGTGCAGATTCGCTACGTTTCCCTACCTTTCGAAATACCGCCGTCTCTCGAACTCAACGGGGAAGCAGACAATTTCTGTACCCATGACGCGGGTGTTGGGTTGCGGAACGTCTCGATGTCATCGACCGCCTCCGGCCGGGCGTCTTCACGGTCCGCACAAATCCTGCGCTTGATTCGTTCACGCTTCAGTAGCTGGAAGAAACTCTCAGCCCGCGCTGTCGTTGCTGTTGTGCGACGACTCATCGGGTATATCTACGGATATGCTTTGTCGCGCGATTCCGCTACATTTCTAGGGGGGGATTACGGGATGAATAAAAATACCTAAAAGATTTATGCAAAGTTCCACTGTATTCTTGGTCACTGCCGAATCTGCCGCTTTCAATGAACTGACGCGCAGGCTAAAGCAGGCGAAACTGCATTGCGAGACATTCGCGACTGCCGAAGCCTTCCTGGCACAATTCGATCCCGAGCGGCACGGCTGCCTGCTGCTGGACTTGCCCGTGCCGGTCATGGGCGGTGCCGAGTTGCACAGAATGCTTCTTCAGCGGCAGAGCACCATTCCCGTCATTCTTGTCACCAGCCTGGACGAGGCGCGCAGCGCCATGGAGATACTCAAGGGGGGTGCGCTGGATTTTTTCGAAAAGCCGTTCGACAACGAATCCTTGTTGAAGGCAGTCCGGCAGGCGATCGAACTGGATGGCGCCAACCGCCACATTCTGCGATACCGTGCCGAAATTCAGCGAGGTTTCGCCCGACTCACCCGGCGCGAGCGGGAAATAGTGGATTTCATGCTGGAAAGCAAGACCAGCAGGGAGATCGCCGGATGGTTGAACATGAGCGCCCGCACTGTGGAGTCGCACCGTGCCCGGATCATGAGAAAGATGGGCGCCGATTCGCTGGTCGAATTGGTGCGCATGGCCGTGATCGCCTATGGTTGCCACTGCATTCACAAGCAGAAGTATCCGTCAGGCGCGCTGTCGTCCCCGGTTCTCTCCTCGTCCGCATCGGATAACCAGGCCTAGCGTCGCGGCTCCCGATCCGGCTGGAGAAGAATGCTTGTGGAACCTGTTGTACGGCGGCTGCAATGACTCAGGATAGGGGGCCGAGATGTCCGGATATGAGGGATTTGGTGCGAGCAGGCAGCATCCGAGCAGCCGGCTAGGGCATTTCTTGCAGGCCACGCCATGGGCTGCGTGGCTGGTGCTGGCCCTTTCATTGGCTGCTTCCATACTGGGCTGGCACTTTGCGCATGAATACGCGCGCAACATGGAAGAGGCGGAATTCCAGGCCAAGGCTTACGACATCGAGTCGCGTATCGGCCAACGCATGCTGGCGTACGAGCAGGTATTGCAGGGGACGGCGGGGTTGTTCGCCGCCTCGCAAAGCGTGGATCGCGAAGAATGGCGCGCTTATGTCAAACATGTCGATATCGACAGGTTCTATCCGGGAATCCTGGGCATCGCCTATTCCGCGGACGCGAAGGAGCGCCACATCCGGCAGATCCGCAGCGAAGACGCCGTTTTCCCGCCAGGCAGTCGTGCCGAATACACCCCTGTACTCTATGCGGAATCTTTCGCCGGGTACGATCCGCATGGGCCCGGATATGACATGTCTTCGGAACCGGTGCGCCGCGCTGCGATGGAGCAGGCGCGGGACAAGGGGAGTGCGGCCATTACCGGCAAGCTGGAACTGTTCCGGGAGGCGGGCGGGAGCCCCCAGGCTGGCGCGATGCTGAGTTTGCCCATTTATCGCAATGGCTGGCCGGTGGCCACGGTGGAGCAGCGCCGTGCCGCCCTGCAGGGTTATGTGTCGGCCTCGTTCAGCATGAATGCGTTGATGGCCGGGATATTGGGCATGAAACATCCCGACCTGACGATCGAGCTCTACGATGGCGCGGAAGCGGCGCCTGCGGCCATGCTCTATGACAGCGAGCCGGGGCGGCGGGACTTGCCACGCTTCACTGTCAGCAGGGTCCTGAATATCGCCGGTCACGAATGGCTGCTGGCGGTCAAGTCCCGGCCGCTTGCCGCAGGCGGCCGGGCGCCCGATCAGCCATGGATCCTGCTTGTGTTCGGGATGGCGATCAGCCTGCTGCTGTTTGCCCTTTTTCGCGGCATAACGGCGGGCCGCACGCGCGCATATGCGCTGGCCGGGCGCATGACGGACCGCAGCCTGGAAAGTGCGGAACATTATCGAAAACTATTCGACGAGGCTACGGTTGCCATTGCGGTCGCCGATGCCGAAACCGGCGTGCTCATCGATCTCAACGGCACGATGGAGCAACTGAGCGGATGGAAAAAAGCCGAACTCGTCGGCCAGTCCCAGAAGGTACTCCATCCGCCCGAGTACACGGGCGAAGCGGGCGCCGTGACCGACGCCTTCGCACGGCACCGCTCCGACATGGAAGGCCAGCCGATCGAAACCCGGCTCGTGACCAAGGATGGAGCGATCCGGGAGGTGGAAATCAAATCGTCGCTCCTGGTGCTGGATGGACAAAGAGTGTTGATGGGTTTCTTCCGTGATATCACCGAAAGCAGGCAATACAAACAAAGCCTGTTCAACTCCAAGGAGCTGCTGGAACGCATCTTTGCCAATATCCGCATGCTGATCGCGTACATGGATGCCGATTTCAATTTCATCCGCGTCAATCCGGCTTATGCCGCGGCCGACGGCCGCAACCCGGATGACTTTGTCGGCAAGAACCATTTTCAGCTCTATCCCAACCGGGAAAACGAACAGATCTTCCGCAAGGTCGTGGCCAGCGGGCGACCGTATGCCGTGTATGCCAAACCTTTTATTTATGAACATAACCACGAACGCGGAATTACTTACTGGGACTGGAACGTGCAACCCATCAAGGATCAGCAGGGTGAGGTGACCGGGTTGGTACTGAGCCTGCTTGAGCGGACGGAGGAAAAGCGCACGGAGGAGAAGCTGCGACTGTACGGCCGGGCGCTGGAGGCAAGCGACAACTCGATCGCCATCGTCGATGCCACCCGGCCCGGATTGCCGCTCATCTATGTCAATCCGGCCTTTACCGGTATCACCGGCTACAGCGCGGAAGAGGCCCTGGGACGCAATCCCGGCTTCCTGCTGGGGAATGACCGCAGGCAGCCGGAGCTGGAGAGCATCCGCAGCGCGGTGCGCGACAAGCGCGACGGACAGGCCGTGCTGCGCAATTACCGCAAGGATGGCAGCCAGTTCTGGAACGAATTGTATGTCTCGCCGGTGTACGCCGACGGCGGCGAGGTGAGCCATTTCATCGGCGTGACTCGCGACATCACCCAGCGCAAGAGCTACGAGGCGGAGCTGGAGCGCATGGCCAGCTTCGACACCCTGACCGGCTTGGCCAACCGCAATCTGTTTCAGGATCGCCTGTCCCAGGCCATCGTTCACGCGCACCGCAATTCCGGCATCATTGCGGTGGTGGTCCTCGATCTGGATGGGTTCAAGCTGGTCAACGACAGTCTTGGCCATCATGCCGGCGACATGCTGTTGCGGGAGGTGGCGGCGCGCCTGTCCGCTTGCGTGCGCGAACTGGATACCGTGGCGCGCCTGGGCGGGGATGAGTTCGTCATCGCCATGCCCGACCTGGGGAAAGTGGAAGACGCGGTGATCATCGCGGACAAACTGCTCCAGGCGATCTCGGTATCCATGCGCTGGGACGCACAGGATCTGTACAGCACGGCGAGCATCGGCATCAGCCTGTATCCCCAGGATGGCAGCGACGCAGAGAGCCTGCTCAAGCATGCCGAGTTGGCCATGTATCGTGCCAAGGAGCAGGGCCGTAACCGGTATCAGTACTACGCCCCCGAAATGAACCAGCGCGTGGCCGACTCGCTGAGTCTTGGCAATGACCTGCATCGCGCACTGGAGCGCAACGAATTCACGCTGCACTACCAGCCACAAGTGGACCTGAAGGGCGGGAACATCGTGGGGGTCGAGGCGTTGCTGCGCTGGCAGCACCCGAAACTGGGCCGGGTGTCGCCTGCCAGCTTCATTCCCGTCGCAGAGGAATGCGGCCTCATCGTGCCGCTCGGCAATTGGGTGCTGCAACAGGCGTGCCAGGCAGCCAAGGCATGGCACGATCAGGGGTACGCCATCGTCGTTGCGGTGAATCTGTCGGCACGCCAGATCAGGGAGCGCGGGTTCGTGCAGTCGGTCCGGGATGCACTGCGCGCCTCCGGACTGGATGCCAGCTATCTGGAACTGGAGCTGACGGAGGGCATCCTGATCGAGCAGGCCGATTTCGTGTTCGAGGTGCTGCAGCAGTTGCGAGAGATGGGGGTCGAGCTTTCCCTCGACGATTTCGGTACCGGCTATTCTTCCCTAAGTTATCTCAAGCGCTTCCCCATCAGCCGGCTCAAGATAGACCAGTCCTTCGTGCGTGACATCGTGAGCGACCCGGAGGACGCCGCCATCGTCGGCGCCATCATCTCCATGGCGCACAACCTGAAGCTCAGAGTGATTGCGGAAGGGGTGGAGAGCGTGGAGCAACTGGCTTTCCTGCGCTCGCGCCACTGCGACGAGATGCAGGGCTACTATTTCAGCAGACCGGTGCCGGCTGCCGATATCTCGGCCATTTTGCAGCAAGGCAAGAAGGTCGAATTGGGCGGCCTTGCCGACGGGGCGCATCGGCATGAAGCGAAAGATGCCGGACTCGTGTCAGGCGCCTAGCGGCGTTCCTTCTTCATTGCGGCAGCAGCCTCACGTTTTGAGAGTCCTTTTCGCGTTCGGTGGCGCGTTTGTGGCTTCGGCCGCCCTTCGGGCTTAACCTGCTGCGCAGGTTAGCCTACGCCGCAAGAGAGCCACGCAACTAGCGTCGCTCCTTTTTCATGGCCGCAGCGGCTTCGCGCTTCGAATCCTTCTCGCGCTCGGTGGCTCTCTTGTCATGCTCCTTCTTGCCCTTGGCGAGGCCGATCTCCAGCTTCACGCGGCCGCCCTTGTAGTGCATGTCCAGCGGCATGATGGTGTAGCCGGCGCGCTGCACCTTGCCGATGAGCTTGTCGATCTCGTGCTTGTGCAGCAGCAGCTTGCGGGTGCGCACGGGGTCGGGATGGATGTGGGTGGAAGCGTTCTGCAGCGGGCTGATGTGCGAGCCGAACAGGTACAGCGCGCCATCCTTTGCCGTGACATAGGCCTCCTTGAGCTGCACGCGCCCGGCGCGGATGGCCTTGACTTCCCAGCCTTCCAGCATGAGGCCGGCCTCGTGTTTTTCCTCGATGAAGTAGTCGTGGAAAGCTTTTTTATTCTGGATGATGCTCATTGAAAGATGTGTTTTGCGTGGTGTTGCGATATTCTACCAGTCTTTGATTTGGCGGCTTGGTATTGCAATGGCTCTGGTAGAGAAAGTAGTGCTGGTTCCGCATACGGCGGAGCAGATGTTCAATCTGGTGGACAGGATAGAGGAGTACCCGCAATTCCTGCCTTGGTGCGGCGGTGCGACGGTTAACGAGATGCGCGGGATGACCATGCATGCCACGGTGCATATCGACTATCACCATATCAAGCAGCATTTCAGCACCGAGAACCTGCGCAACCCGCCCGAGCGGATCGACATGACCCTGACGGACGGCCCGTTCAAGCACCTGGACGGCAGCTGGCGCTTCATCCCCCTGAGCGAAGAAGCCTGTAAAATAGAATTCCGTCTGCATTACGAGTTCTCCAGCAAGTTGCTGGAAAAGCTGGTGGGCCCCGTGTTTCACCATATCGCCAACAGTTTCGTGGATGCCTTCATCCACCGCGCAGACAAGGTTTACCAGAACCCATGAACGACAAGATCGACATCGAAGTGGTGTATGCCCTTCCCGCCAAGCAGACCTTGCTCAGGCAGCAGGTCGCTGCCGGCACCACGGTGCTGGAGGCTGTCCGGGCCAGCGGCATCCTCGAGATACATCCCGAGATCGACATCGCGACCAGCAAGCTCGGCATCTTCGGCAAGCTGGTTAAGCCGGACACGGTGCTGCGCGAGAAGGATCGCATCGAGATCTATCGCCCGCTGATCGCCGACCCCAAGGAAGTGCGCCGTAAGCGCGCCGAAGAGGGCAAAGTGATGAAGAAGGGCGGCGGCGACCTCTGATGCTCGATCACGACCTGCATTGCCATTCCAACGTCTCCGACGGTACGCTTGCGCCGGCCGAACTGGTCGAACGCGCGGCCGGGCGCGGCGTCAAGACGCTGGCGCTGACCGACCACGACGACGTGGACGGGCTGGCGGAAGCCGCCCGGGCCGCCGCCGCGCACGGCATCGAATTCATCAACGGGGTCGAGATATCGGTCACCTGGCGCAAGCACACCGTGCATATCGTCGGCCTGCGCATCGATCCGCTGGACCCCGCGCTGGTCGAAGGCTTGCGCGGCATCCGCAGCGGGCGCCGGCATCGCGCCGAACTGATGGCCGATTCGTTGGCGCGTGCCGGCATCGGCGGGGTGCTGGAAGGCGCTTTGCGCTATGCCTCCAATCCGGACATGATCGGCCGGACCCATTTCGCGCGCTACCTGGTAGAGGCCGGCCACTGCAAGGATGTGCGCAGCGTGTTCAACCGCTATCTGGTCAAGGGCAAACCCGGTTACGTGGAGCATGTCTGGACCAACCTGCAGAACGCGGTCACGTGGATACGCGGCGCGGGCGGCATCGCGGTGCTGGCGCATCCGGGGCGATATATGGTCGGTCGCTGCGCGATGGGCAAGACCACGCTGCATGAACTGCTCAAGGAGTTCGTCGAACTGGGCGGGCAGGGCATCGAAGTGGTGAGCGGCAGCCATACGCCGCCGCAATATGCCGAATTCGCACGCTACGCCACCGAATTCGGCCTGCTCTGTTCCTGCGGTTCGGACTTCCACGGGCCGGAAGAGAGCTACCGCGACCTCGGACGCCTGCCGGACTTTCCGCTCGAATGCCGGCCGGTGTGGACGGCATGGGACAAGGACGTAGCCTAATGTCGCAATTCTTCTCCATCCACCCCGACAACCCGCAACCGCGCCTGATCAGGCAGGCGGCGGAAATGCTGCGCGACGGCGCGGTGATCGTCTATCCCACCGACTCCGGCTATGCGCTCGGCTGCCATCTGGACGACAAGGACGCTGTGGCGCGCATCCGCCAGATACGCGAACTGGACGACAAGCACCACCTGACCTTGATGTGCCGGGACTTGTCGGAACTGGCGCGCTACGCCCGTGTGGACAACGCGCAGTTCCGCCTGCTGAAGAACAACACGCCGGGCAGCTACACCTTCATTCTGGAAGCGACCAAGGAAGTGCCGCGCCGCCTGCAGCACCCCAAGCGCAGCACCATAGGCCTGCGCATCCCGGACCATCCCGTCGCGCTGGCCTTGCTGGAGGAACTGGGCGAACCATTGCTGAGCTCGACCCTGATCCTGCCCGATGCGCCGCAGCCCATGACTGACGTGGACGAGATCCGCGAGCATCTGGAGCGCCTGGTCGACCTGGTCATCGAGGGCGGCAGCGTGGGGATCGAGCCGAGCACGGTGATCGACCTGACCGGGGATGCGCCGGTCCTGGTCCGGCGCGGCAAGGGAGAAATCGCTCATTTGGGGATAGAGGAATGATGAACATCGACGCACTGATACAGACCATCGCGCTCGCCGCCATTCCGGTGCTGTTCGCCATCACGCTGCATGAGGCGGCGCACGGCTATGCGGCGCGCCATTTCGGTGACCTCACGGCTTACGCGGCCGGGCGCATCTCGCTCAACCCCATGCGCCACATCGATCCCATCGGCACCGTGCTGCTGCCGCTGCTGACCCTGTTCGTAGGCGGCATCCTGTTCGGCTGGGCCAAGCCGGTTCCGGTCAATTTCGCCGCCTTGCGCCGGCCCAAGCAGGACATGCTGTGGGTGGCGCTGGCCGGCCCCGCCGCCAACCTGGTCATGGCGCTGTTCTGGGTCCTCATGATGAAGCTGGCGCTGATGTTCCCGGGCAGCTATTTTGCCGAGCCGCTCATCGGCATGGCGGACATCGGGGTTACAATCAACGCCGTTCTGCTGGTGCTGAACCTGCTGCCCTTGCCCCCGCTGGACGGCGGGCGCATCGCGGTGAGCCTGCTACCGCATCGGCAGGCGTTCCAGCTGGCGCGGCTGGAGCCGTACGGCATGGTCATCCTGATCCTGCTGGTGGTGGTGCCGGTCGGCGGCAGGCCGCTATTGAGCTGGATACTGTCGCCCCTGGTGGGGGCGGTGATCCATCTGGTCGAATCCATTCTTTAACTGTGAAGTAGGACTATGTTTGCTGATCGAGTTTTATCCGGAATGCGCCCCACGGGCAATCTGCACCTGGGGCATTACCATGGCGTGTTGAAGAACTGGGTGGAGATGCAGCACCAGTACGAGTGCCTGTTCTTCGTGGCCGACTGGCATGCGCTGACCACGCACTATGACACGCCACAGGTCATCGAGCAGCACGTGTGGGACATGGTCATCGACTGGCTGGCCGCGGGTGTCGATCCCGCGCATGCCACGCTGTTCATCCAGTCGCGCGTGCCGGAGCATGCCGAACTGCACCTGCTGCTGTCCATGATCACGCCGCTGGGCTGGCTGGAGCGCATGCCGACCTACAAGGACCAGCAGGAGAAACTCTCGGGCAAGGACCTTTCCACCTACGGCTTCCTGGGCTATCCCTTGCTGCAAAGCGCCGACATCCTCATCTACCGCGCGACGCAGGTGCCGGTGGGCGAGGACCAGGTGCCGCACATCGAATTCACGCGCGAGATCGCGCGCCGCTTCAACCACATCTACGGGCGCGAGCCCGGCTTCGAAGAGAAGGCCGAAGCCGCCGTGAAGAAACTCGGTGGAAAGAAGGCCAAGCTCTATGCCGAACTGCGCACGCGCTTCCAGGAGCAGGGCGACACCGAGGCACTGGAATCAGCCAAGTCACTGCTGGACGAGCAGCAGAGCCTCTCCCTAGGTGACCGCGAACGCCTGTTCGGCTATCTCGAAGGCAGCGGCAAGATGATACTGTCCGAGCCGCAGTCCATGCTGACCAAGGCCTCGCGCATGCCGGGGCTGGACGGGCAGAAGATGTCCAAGTCCTACGGCAACACCATTAGCCTGCGCGAGGACGAGGCCGAGGTGAACAGGAAGATCCGCACCATGCCCACCGATCCGGCACGCATCCGCCGTACCGATCCGGGCGATCCGGACAAGTGCCCGGTATGGCAGCTGCACCAGGTATATTCCAGCGAGGACACCAAACAATGGGTGCAGGTGGGATGCCGCAGCGCGGGCATCGGCTGCATCGAGTGCAAGCAGCCGGTCATTGCGGCCGTGCTGGAAGAACAGAAGCCGATGCGCGAACGTGCGCAGCAATATCTGGATGACCCGAGCCTGGTGAAGAACATCATCGCCGACGGCTGCGAAAAGGCACGCAAGCTGGCCACCGAGACCATGCGCGACGTGCGCGAGGCGATGGGGCTGGGCTACAACTGACACCATGAGCGAGACCGAAGTACAACTCCAGCAGACGCAGCCGGCCAATCCGGTTGCGCATGTCCACGGCGAACCCATGATGGAGATGCCGCAGGACCTGTACATCCCGCCGGATGCGCTGGAAGTGGTGCTGGAGTCGTTCCAGGGTCCGCTCGACCTGCTGCTGTACCTGATCCGCAAGCACAACCTCGACGTGCTCGACATCCCGATGGCGCAGCTCACCCAGCAGTACATGGGCTATATCGAGGCCATGCAGCAGCATCGCCTGGAGCTGGCTGCCGAGTATCTGCTGATGGCGGCGGTGCTGATCGAGATCAAGTCGCGCATGCTGCTGCCGCGCCCGCCCAAGGCGAGCGAGGAAGAGGGCGCCGAAGACCCGCGCGCCGAACTGATGCGCCGCCTGCTCGAGTACGAGCAGATGAAGCTGGCAGCACAGCAGTTGAACAAATTGCCGCAAGCCGGCCGCGATTTTGAGCTGGTGCAGGTACTGATCGAGCGTACGGTGGTCGAGCGCCTGCCCAGCGTGTCGGTGGAAGACCTGCGCCATGCCTGGCTCGCGCTGCTCACGCGCGCCAAGGTCAACGCCCACCACCGCGTGCGCCGCGAAGAACTGTCGGTGCGCGAGCAGATGACCAAGGTGCTGCGCCGCTTGCGCGACACCGATTTCATCCCGTTCGAAGATCTGTTCGACCTGAACGACGGCGTCCCGCATCTGGTCGTCACTTTCATCGCCATCCTCGAACTCGCCAAGGAATGCCTGGTCGAGATCACGCAAACCGAAACCATGGGGAACATCTATGTCCGAACCTGTCGAGCAATCACTGCCGAATGATCAGGTCACCGCGGTCGCGGAGGTCGAGCATGCGGCGGACAGCGCGCAACTCTTGCGCGTCTTCGAAGCGGCCTTGCTGACCACACAGGAACCGCTGTCCATCACCGAACTGAAACGCCTGAGCGAGATAGCGCTGGATACCCGCTTTGTCGAGGAATTGCTGCAGAAGCTGGCGGACAAATACGCCGACAGCGGCATCGAGCTTAACCGCGTGGCCAGCGGCTGGCGTTTCCGCGCGCGCCCCGAGATGCAGATGCACCTGGACCGGCTCGAACCACAGAAACCGCCGCGCTATTCGCGCGCCGTGCTGGAGACACTGGCCATCATCGCCTACCGCCAGCCGGTCACGCGCGGCGATATCGAGGACATCCGCGGCGTGGCCGTCTCGTCGCAGGTGCTGAAGACGCTGGAAGCGCGCGGCTGGATCGAGAGCATCGGCACGCGCGACACGCCGGGCAAACCGGCGCTGTACGCCACCACCCCGCAGTTCATGGACGACCTCAACCTGAGGTCGCTGCAGGAACTGCCGGCCCTGGAAGAGATGGGGACCCTGCTGGAAGCCGGCATCGCGGAAGAGCCGACGCCGAGCGAGGAAGTGGAAGCCGGGACGATCGAAGCCACTCTGGCGGCCCCCGAACCGGAACCCAACGCCGCCTGATGACTGCCATCAAGCGCATCACCTCGCGCGACAATCCGTTCTACAAGTCGCTGCACAAACTCTCTTCATCCGCACGCGAACGGCGCGAAGCAGCGCAGACGCTGCTCGACGGCGCGCACCTGCTGCGCGCGTTTCTCGATGCGGGAAACAAACCCATACATCTGCTGGTGAACGAACAGGCATTGCAGGATGCCGAGATCATTGCCTTGCTCGACGCCTGCAGCGATACGCCAAAAACTCAACTCGACGACGCGCTGTTCGCGCAGCTGTCCGAACTCAAGACGCCGAACGGCCTGCTGGCGCTGATCGATATCCCGCCCGCCAAGGTCGAAGTTGCACACAGCCAGTTTGCCTTGCTGCTGGAAGACATCCAGGACCCCGGCAACCTTGGTTCCATTCTGCGCTCGGCGGCAGCGGCGGGTTGCGATGCGGTATTTCTGTCGCGAGGCTGCGCCGACGCATGGTCGCCGCGAGTGCTGCGTGCCGGCATGGGTGGGCATTTCGTATTGAGCATCCAGGAGTCGGCCGACCTGCTTCAGGTCGCAGCCGATTTCAGCGGCAAGCTGCTGGCGGCGTCGTTGCAGGCGCAGAAATCGCTCTACGCCAGCAACCTGCGCGGCAAGCTCGCCTTCGCCATCGGTAACGAAGGGGCAGGGCTGTCGCAGGCCCTACAGGATGCCGTGCAGGAGCGCTTCATCATTCCCATGCCGGGCAAGGTCGAATCGCTGAACGCGGCTGCGGCGACCGCGGTATGTCTGTTCGAGGCTGTGCGGCAGCGCCAGTAATTTTCCCTTTTTGATTCTGCAGTTCACTTAGCGCATTTTGCTGGTACGATTCCCGCCATGTGTCTAGGCACTCCCATGCAAGTCGTCGAAATCGAAGGCCCGTTCGCCTGGTGCGAGGGGCGAGGCCGGCGCGAGCGGCTCAATACCATCCTGTTGGACGAAGTCGCTCCCGGCGATTGGGTGTATGCCGTGCTGGGGCAAGCGCGCGAAAAGATGACGGCGCAGCACGCGGCCGAAATCAACCTCGCGCTCGATGGTCTGGCGGCTGCCATGCAGGGCGAGACGGATCTCGATGCCTTCTTTCCCGGTTTTAAGGACGCGGGCGCATGAAGATACTGGTCCTCGGCATCGGCAACACGCTGCTCACCGACGAAGGCGTGGGCATCTTTGCCATGCGCGAACTGGAGTCCCGCTTCGGTCCGCGCGAGGATATGGAGTTTCTCGACGGCGGCACGCTGTCCTTCACGCTGGCGGTGCCGATCGCGGAATGCGATGCCCTGCTGGTGATCGATGCCGCCGAACTGGGAGCGGTTCCCGGTGCAGTGCGCAGCTTCGAGGGCGTGGAGATGGACCGCTTCCTGGGGGCGAACCGCAAGAGCAGCGTGCATGAAGTGGGGCTGCTCGACCTGATGTCCATCTCGCGCCTGAGCGGGCACTGGCCGCAGCAGCGCGCGCTGATCGGCGTGCAGCCCGCCGTGGTGGCTTGGGGCGAGTCGCTGACGCAGCAAGTCGCCGCGGCATTGCCGGAGGTTTGCAGCCTGGCCGTGCAGATCGTGGGGTCGTTCACCGGCGCGGCGCGGTGTGATGATTTGAGTTGACCGCGTTGGTGCTGTTATGCAGAATGCTCCGGCATTCCATTGTTAACAATAACAACAAGGAGTCGCCATGAAACAGGCACAGCACCCTGACGCACTGCCCGGCACCGTAGGCGAAGGCCTGGCTCAGCGCGGCGTCTCCCGCCGCGAATTCCTCCAGTTCTGTACTGCCATTACCGCGATGCTGGCGTTGCCGCCGTCGATGGCGAGCGTGATGGCGGACGCGATCACCAAGGTGCGACGACAATCGGTGATCTGGCTCTCCTTCCAGGAATGCACCGGCTGCACCGAATCCATCACGCGCTCGCATTCGCCGACGCTGGAAAACCTGATCTTCGACCTCGTCTCGCTCGATTACCACCATACCCTGCAAGCCGCCTCCGGCGAGGCGGCCGAACATGCCCGGCTGCAGGCGATGAAAGACAACGAGGGCAAGTATCTGGTGATCGTCGACGGCTCGATCCCGATGGGCAATCCCGCCTACTCCTGCATCGCCGGCGTCAGCAACCACGACATGCTGGTGGAGACCGCCAAAGGTGCATCGGCCATCGTCGCGGTGGGCACCTGCGCGGCCTACGGCGGCATCCCCAAGGCCGACCCCAACCCGACCGGCGCGGTGGCGGTCGGCGACATCGTCAAGGACAAGCCCATCATCAACGTGCCCGGCTGCCCGCCGATCCCGGTGGTGATGACCGCCGTGCTGGCGCACTTCCTGACTTTTGGCAGCAT
>JBQGEN010000070.1:0-2822 GCA_052039615.1 Sideroxyarcus sp.
CGAACTGCTGGAGAAGGATTTCGGCATCGCCGCCGATGTCTGGAGCGTGACCAGCTTCAACGAACTGCGTCGCGACGGCATCGACTGCGAACGCTGGAACATGCTGCATCCGGAAGCCAAGGCGCGCGCCAGCTATGTCGAGCAATGCCTGGACGGCAAGACGCCGGTGGTGGCCGCGACCGATTACATGCGCGCTTACGCCGACCAGATCCGCCCGTATGTGAAGGCGAGCTACAAGACGCTGGGCACGGACGGTTTCGGCCGCTCGGATATGCGCAAGAAGCTGCGCCATTTCTTCGAGGTGGACCGCTACTACGTCGCCGTTGCCGCACTAAAGGCGCTGGCGGACGAAGGCACCATCCCGGCGAGCGAAGTGGCCAAGGCGATCAAGCTCTACAAGATCAACCCCGACAAACCGAACCCAGTGACGGTTTAAGCCGAGGAGAAACAGCGTGGCAGAAATCAAGAACGTATTGGTGCCGGACATCGGCAATTTCAAAGGCGTGGCAGTCATCGAGGTGTCCGTCAAGGCGGGCGACAAGGTGAACGCCGAGCAGGCACTCATCACCGTGGAGACCGACAAGGCCAGCATGGAAGTACCAGCGCCGTTCGACGGCGTGGTGAAAGAAGTGAAGGTCAAGGTCGGCGACAAGGTATCTGAAGGCGATCTGATCGTGCTGATCGAAGCCAGCGGCGCCCAGGCCGCGACACCTGTAGTAGCAGCGCCTGTCGCACAAGCTGCAGCACCCGCCGTTGCCACACCCGCACCCGCTCCTGCGCCTGCTGTCGCCCCGGCAGCAGCGGCCTCCGCATCCAGCGGCAGCAGCGCGCATGCCAGCCCGTCCATCCGCCGCTTCGCGCGCGAACTGGGCGTGGACCTGTCCAAAGTCAGGGGCAGCGGCGACAAGGGCCGTGTCACCAAGGACGACGTGCAGAACTTCGTCAAGCAATCGCTGGCGAGCGGCGGCGCGCCCGGCGGCGCCCTCCCCGGCCTGCTGCCGTGGCCGGACGTGGACTTCGCCAAGTTCGGCGCGGTAGAAGCCAAGCCGCTGTCGCGCATCAAGAAGATCTCCGGCGCCAACCTGCACCGCAACTGGGTGATGATCCCGCACGTGACGCAGTTCGAGGAAGCCGACATCAGCGAGATGGAAGCCTTCCGCAAGGAACTGGGCGCGGAATACGCCAAGCAGAACATCAAGATCACCCCGCTCGCCTTCATGCTCAAGGCATGTGCGATCACGCTCAAGCACTTCCCCGACTTCAACGCTTCGCTCGACGCCAGCGGCGAGAACCTGATCCTGAAAAAATACATCCACATCGGCGTCGCGGTGGACACGCCGGACGGCCTGATGGTGCCGGTGATCCGCGACGTGGACCAGAAGGGCATCGTGCAGCTGGCGAAGGAGCTGGGCGAAGTCAGCGCACGCGCACGCGAGAAGAAGATCACCGCCGCCGACATGCAGGGCGGCTGCTTCACCATCTCCAGTCTGGGCGGCATCGGCGGCACCTCGTTCACGCCGATCATCAATGCGCCCGAGGTCGCCATCCTCGGCGTGTCGCGCTCCAGCATGAAGCCGGTGTGGAAGGACGGCGAGTTCGTGCCACGCCTGATGCTGCCGCTGTCGCTGTCCTACGACCACCGCGTGATCGACGGTGCGGCGGGCGCGCGCTTCACCACCTACCTCGCGCATGTGCTGTCGGACATGCGCAGGCTGGCGCTGTAGCTTCCAGCGAGACCTGCAGCCAAGGATGAACGCGGGCGGAACACGGATTGCCCCGGGGGGCGTCCCTCGGCGTCCAGAGGAATATCGGGTAAACTCCGCACTGTTCCTATCCATGTTCCATCCGCCTTCATCCGTGGCTAACCGTTTTTTCCTCGAACAATGAGCGCAACCCCCATCGGCATCCTCGGGGGGACCTTTGATCCCATCCACCACGGACACCTGCGCATCGCGCAGGAGGCGCTGGAGCAATGCGATCTCGCGCAGGTGCGCTTCATCCCCGGTGGCACGCCGCCGCATCGCGCTGCGCCCCTGGCGCCGGCACCGATGCGCCTGGAGATGGTGCGCCTGGCACTGGAAGGGCATCCCGGTTTCACCGTCGATGAGCGCGAGATCTTCCGCACCGACCCCTGCTACACGGTCGATACGCTCTCCGAACTGCGCACCGAGTTCGGTGCACAACGCCCCTTGTGCCTGATCGTCGGCGGCGACGCCTTCCTGCAGCTGCACACCTGGCACGAGTGGCAGCGCCTGTTCGAACTGGCCCACATCGTGGTGCTGCAGCGTGCCGGGGGGGCGCCGCTGGGCAACGCCATGAACAACGCCGACACCGCGCTGCTGGCCGAATACCGCAAGCGCCTCGCTCCCGGCGCGCGCGCCTTGCATGAAGCGCCGGCTGGGGTCATTTTCGTCGCCGACATGCCGGCGCTGGAGATCTCCGCAACCGACATCCGCCGCCGCTGTGCGCGCGGCCGGGACATCCATTACCTGCTGCCCGATGCAGTGGCCGACTACATTCAAACCCACGAACTTTACGATGCTGAACATTGAAGAAAAAACCAAGGCCGTAGTGGCCGCACTGGAAGACGTCAAAGGCCAGGACATCCAGGTCATCGACACCAGCAAACTGAGCTCGCTGTTCGAGCGAATGGTGATCGCCAGCGCCCAGTCCACGCGCCAGACCAAGGCCCTGGCCGACCATGTGGAAGAACAGCTCAAGGCCCTCGGCGTCACGGTGCTGGGCGTCGAAGGCGGCGACAGCGGCGAATGGGTGCTGGTCGACCTGGGCGACGTGGTGGTGCACATCATGCAGCCGCCGGT
>JBQGEN010000071.1:0-2154 GCA_052039615.1 Sideroxyarcus sp.
TGTACCAAATAGCAGGGTGAGATTTAAAGAACGACACAAACTCCGCATAAGGAATATGTATCAAGTTCATTCTGTCACATCCATATCAGGCATTGTTTCCATCTCAATCACTCTGGCCCTCTCTTCATTCCCCAGCCACGCATATCCTGCCGGAGAATGAACCATCTTCACCGCTTCCGGTAACTGATCGTAATCAGGATGCGTAAGGTCCGCCATTGCTGCCCGAATCTTCGAATGTCCGTCCGTTTGAAAACTCATAAACATCCTCCGGTTCGTTTAAGTTAGGCTCGACCTTGCGCACCAATGATGCTAAGTCTACCTCTCTTGTGGTTACTGGCGTTTGGTTAGTCATTGTATGCCTCCGGCTCTAACTCAGATTCGTCAATGATAACAGGCGGTCGTGGGTTCATGTCATATATACGGCTGGTTGCATCAATCAAATCCTTCAACGGGGCGAAAGGATAGAACATGATCTGTTCCTTTAGCATCTTTGTGAGGTCGTAGATATTCCCGTCGCTGTCCCTATTTTTAATCGGCTTCGCTATCCTATAGCTCTGGCCTGCATCTTTACACCTTTTCTGGTCGCTAGTCAAATCTGCTGTCGTCTTTGGGACAAAGAACTTATGCGCTCTCAAATCTGGGCCTAGCCTTTGTACTCGGTCATCTTTCGAGCCTTCTCCGTCTCTAGGCCATTTCAGTTCCTCGATAGGGAAGCTGTTTTGCTCTACCTCCATCCGCTCATGGAAGTAGTCTAGGTCTGCCTGCGCACCAAAGGCTTCATATCCTACCCAAACACCCTGAACGCCTTGTTTATTTATCCACTCTTTGCGCATCTGCTTAACTGCTTCCCATCGCCCTTTAAGGTCGCAGCGATGGTTAATGCCGTCAAGAAGGAATTTGTTTCGTCCTGCGTCTATCCCGATAACCGATATAGCCGTATTAGCTGAACCTTTCTTCATGCTACGTGCTGGGTCTACAAGGATATACACGTTAAGCGTAGCAGGTCTAACCTCGTACTCTTGCAGGTCTGTCAGGTCAAACATCGCCTGTTGTCCTGCTATGGGGTTTTGGAGCATCTGGCAGGCAATAGTGGCCGGTCCTTGGATTAGCTTCTTGTTCTCCCACTGTTCAGGCGTCATTAATACTGGATTGCCTTCAGGCTGTCCATTATCAGTAGCCGCATGTAACCGAGGCTTTAACGCTCCGCGCTCCATAATGGCATTGTATGTATCCCCGAAGTGATAGCGAGTACCAACGTGCCACTTCCTGCCATCGGCAGTTCCTAAGTTATCCGATAGTTCCCATGCTGCGGTTGTCTTATTTATCTGGTCCGGGGTAGTTACTGATTCGACAGATACAACATCATCATATATTCGAAGTTTGAAGTGCGCGGATGTTGGTTGACCATCAATCAAGCCCCATGCTTCCAACGTTGATTCTCTTGGATTCGATTTGCGCTTAACGACCAATCCAGTCTCTTCAGCCCATCTTGGAGATTCTTTCTGAGGATTTTGGTACAAAATATCTTGGAACGCAGATTTAAGAACTTCATTGCTTTCGAGTTCGTATTTAATCTGTCTAAAAAACTTTCGTGCTATACCCTTAGTATGAGAAAAGATGGAGATTGTTACTTCTGGGTTCTTTAATATCTCTTGTATAGACCCAGCGAACGTAATGATAGTGCTTTTGTAATGCTCCCGCGCCCATAGGTCTAGCATGTCGTCAGGGTTCTGTTCTACTTCTCTGCATCTAGCCAACAACCAAGGATGCAATGCGTCCGCCCTGTTCATTGCCCTAACCAATAGATAATAACGGTCAACTAGGCATAATTGCCTTACTGCTTCCTTACCATGTAGTTTTTCTAGCCCATCCCAGAATAGGATAAGCTCTTTGAGCGGGAGGCTCCAGATTTGTTCTTGTACTGACTTAAGTTCCACGTATCTTAGATAGCAACTCCACAGCGTCTTTGTCCATGCCGTGCCGAACTTTAACCTCTAGAGGGTTCTCTGCATCACCTACTAACTGCACAGACTGGAACGCCTTACCGTCTATACGATCTGCCAACTCCTTTACAGCCCAAGGCGTACCATCTGAGGCCAAGTCCATTAGCTTCTCTGCTGCTGCTCTCAGACGTTTCCCGTCATCTTGTGCAAT
>JBQGEN010000072.1:0-2729 GCA_052039615.1 Sideroxyarcus sp.
GATCGTCCGGCAGGATGGTGAGTTTTTCGGGGGTCATATCGCCACCTCGGTTTTGGTGTTGGGGTCGTAGACGGTGCCTTCACGGGCGCGCCACACCGGGGCCAGCGGGCCGGTGTCCTTGTCGTCCTGAAGCCACCAGCGCTTGTATCCGTTGCTGGTGGCGGCGCTGCCTGCCTGGCGGCGCGGCAGTTCGACCAGGTAGCCCGCCTTGGCCAGCGCACGCACGTATTTCTGCACGTTGCTGGTCATGTCGCCGCGCGCATCCTCATCGGCCACCAAAATGACGATCTCGGGCACGTCGAACTTGCGGCGGATGCGCATGGCGCGCCACATGCGGATGCGGCTGGTGTCCTTCCACACGCGCTTGCCGTGCTGCTTCGCGCCCTTGGGGCCGGAGCGGTAGTGCGCGCCTGCCTTGATGGCTTCCAGCCCCGCCTTGGTGACGGTGTGGCAGCCTTCCTCGGTCTTCTTCAGCAGGCCGCTACCGCGCAGCAGGCGGCAGGATTGCTGCACCTGGCGCTTGCTGAGGCTGGTGAGTTCCAGCAGGCGGTCCTCGGTGACGCACTCGCGCATGCCGCTGTCGCGGATGGCCGTCAAAACCTGTTCGGCGATCCAGGCCATTTAACGGGCCTCCTTACATTCATGCTGCTTAAGGAATCCATTTAGCAGATCACGTATTTGAATGAGATCCTTGATGTCTTTTATCTCGGCAGCGACGCGACGCATATTTAATCCAGATTTTTCAGTCAGACTCATGCCAATGAAATCATTCTCGACATTGGCAACCATCAAGACGATTCCTTCTCCGGCATCTATGCTGCAAACTCTTTGGGCACCCATCTCAGCGCCCTCCCTGAGTTGCCTTGACCATGCGCGGGCGGCGGGCCTGCCAGTCGTGCGTGAGCACCATGCCGGACATATCTTGCAGGCCGACACTGTCCTTTCCGTTGCGCAGGCCAAGCTGCTCGCAGGTGGCGATGGCGTTCATGATCTCGCGCACGCGGCCTGCGCTTTGGCGGTGGATCTCGCTGACCAGGTCGGGGGCGATCTTGACCTCGGCCAGCTGGCGGCAGAATTCGGTGACGTCTTCCGGTGTGGCGGGCAGGAATTCGACGACCTTGGCGATGCGGCTGCTGATCTGGGCGTGGCGGGCGATCTTGGCCTGCACTTGGTCCATGCCGACCAGGATGACGATCACTTCGGTGAGGTCGGACAGGTCGCGGATGGCTTCCAGCACCTGGGCGCTGTCGCGCAGGCAGTGCTCGACCTCGTCGATGACCAGCGGGATCTGCTGGCGACCCAGCACGCCGGCGATGCGGGCGAAGATGTCCTTGGCGCGGCCTCGGCTGTCGATCTTGAGGGTTTCGGCCAGCTCGGTCATGAAGTAGCGCGGCGTCCATTCCACCTTGGCGCGCAGGTAGGCCGCCCCCATTGCGATGGCCCATTGGTCAACGGTCTGGCTCTTGCCGTAGCCCGCCGGGCCGGTGACCAGCATGAGGCTGGCTTCGGTTGCGCCGCGAGTTTCGACCGCCGTCAGGCCGGTGCGGAAACGCTCGTAGTTGCTGATGTTCTTGACGAATGTTTTCTTCACTTCTATGCTCCTTCATGTAGTTACTTCTCTGGTTGCTACTGCTGCACAAGGCCGCTCGGTAATTGACGTTACCGGGCGGTCGTCTCTTCAAAACTGTTATCCCCGAACAAGTCTTCCCACTCGCTGGTATTGCAGTACCAGTCGAGCCATTGCTCGTCTGCTTCCACCTTTTGGCTGGGGTTGGCGCGCAGCCACTTGAACTTCTGCGAATCGCTGCTGAAGATCGGGCGCGGGATGGGCAGATAGGCGGCGTTCTCCGGCAGCGGCGCGGCCTCAATTGGCGGGTTGCCGGGGAAGTAGATTTTTTCCGCAGCGGGCAGCGGTTCGCGGAACTCGAACACGGGCACGGTGACGGCCTGCTGGTGCTCGATGACCAGCGGCGGGTTGAGTTCCTCTTCGGCTTCGTTAATCTTGGCTTGGGCGCGCTTGATGCGGCCTGCTGCGCGTTTCTCGTCGGCAGCTTGCTGCTGCGACACGGGGAAGTAGGCGCGTTTGTTGGCCTCGAACTCGGCGATGCAGATCAGACGCCCTTCCAGATCGCGCACCCACACATGCTGTGGGTCGTGGATGTCGTAGCCGATGCGCACGCGCTCTCCGTGATGGTCTTCGAGCGTTGGGTGGAAATAGGTATTGCCGAACAAACTCACCTCGGCGCGGGTGGTCTTGCCAATCCGGTACGGACGGAATAGGTCGGCGGCTTCGTCTTTATTGAGGGTGACCGGCTCCCATCCGTCGTTCAGCGCTGCCGCCCAGGCCTCGTTCGGCGACTGGTGGCGCATCTTTCCGGTGACCGGGTCGGCGATCTTGGGCAGGCTGCGGTGGGGTTTGTTGTTGTAGGCCGACACCTTGGCCTCGCACCACTTCACAAAATCGCCCATCTTCATCAGCAGGCGCGAGGTGCCGACGGCATTGATGTCTTTGCGGGTGATCTTGAAGGCGGACTGCTTGGCCTCCCGATCCATAGGTGCGCCCATATAGGTGGGTAGCTCCTTTGCGCCATTTACCCAGATGGTCTGGTGGCTGCGCTCGATGATGCCGCGCGCCTGTGAGTTGTAGGGCAGGCTGTGCGTCATGCTGATGCCCAGCCGTGCCATGAAGCCGGTGGATTCATCGGCCATCAGCTCGTTCTTGTAGCCGG
>JBQGEN010000073.1:0-2282 GCA_052039615.1 Sideroxyarcus sp.
AATGAATGTACATACAAACCATTCTGAGATCACCGATCAGGTCGTCGATCATGCCTCGCCACACAACGAGCACACTGATCACGCCCATCACGCAGCACACGCCGGGCACAATCATCCGATGGACCACGCCGCGCACGCGAGCCACGCGCAGCACACGGCCCCGGCCGACCATGATCGAGATCGGCATGTGGAACACGCGCAGCACGCCAGCGCACATGCGGGGCACGACACACATGCTCAGCACAGCGGCCATACCGGGCACGGCAGCCACGCCGGGCACAGCGAGGCGATGTTCAAGCGACCGTTTTGGGTCGCGCTGGCCTTGACCATTCCGGTGGTGATCTATTCGCACATGATCCAGATGCTGCTGGGGTACACTGCGCCCGCCTTTCCCGGCTCGGAATACCTGAGCCCGGTGTTGGGCAGCATCATCTTCTGGTATGGCGGCTGGGTCTTCTTGACCGGCGCGATCAGTGAAATCCGCAGCCGCGCGCCCGGCATGATGACGCTCGTCGCGCTGGCCATCACCACTGCCTACGCCTACAGCCTGGCGATCACGCTCGGCATCGTGCAGGGCATGGACTTCTACTGGGAGCTGGCCACGCTGGTAACGATCATGTTGCTCGGGCACTGGATGGAGATGCGCGCGGTCGGCAGCGCCCAGAGCGCGCTGAACGAGCTGGCCAAGCTGCTGCCCGACACCGCGGAGCGAATCGTGGACGGACGCACCGAGATGGTCGCGGTGAGCGATCTCCAGGTCGGCGATCTGGTGCTGGTGCGCCCTGGCGCGAGCGTCCCGGCCGACGGTGTTGTGCAGATGGGCGAGAGCCAGCTCAACGAAGCGATGATCACCGGCGAGAGTCGCCCGGTCCACAAGCATCCTGGAGTGGCGGTCATCGCCGGTACGGTGAATGGAAGCGGCTCGCTGCGCGTGGAGGTCACGAAGACCGGGGACGCGACAGCGCTGGCGGGTATCATGCGCCTGGTGGCCAAGGCCCAGAACAGCCGCTCGCGGGCCCAGGATCTGGCCAATCGCGCGGCCTACTGGCTGACGTTCGTCGCCCTGGGTGTCGCGGCGCTGACGCTGGTCGGGTGGGTGCTGGCGCGTGGCTTCGACGCCTACACGCTGGAGCGGGTTGTGACCGTGCTGGTGGTGGCCTGCCCGCATGCGCTTGGGCTGGCCATCCCGCTGGTGATCGCCATCTCGACCACGCTCTCGGCGCGCAGCGGCATCCTGGTGCGCGACCGCCTGGCGCTGGAGCAGGCGCGCAACCTGAGCACGGTGGTGTTCGACAAGACCGGCACGCTGACCAGGGGCGAGCAGGGGCTGGTCGAGATAGCCATTGCAGATTTCAGATTGCAGATTGCAGAAAGCGCCGACGATCGACAAAAACAATCTGCAATCTACAATCTACAATCTGAAATGCTCGCGCTGGCGGCGGCGATCGAGGGCGACAGCGAGCACATCATCGCCCGCGCGATCGTCGCGGCGGCGCAGGAGCGCGGCCTGGCTCTGCCGCAGGTGCGCGCGTTCGAGGCGCTGCCCGGCCGTGGCGTCCAGGCGACGGTCGATGGGCGGCAGTTCCAGGTCGGTGGGCCGCGGCTGCTGGAGCAGGCAGGCATCTCGCTGCCGGCAGAGCTGGGCGCCCAGACCCGCACCTGGGGCGAGCGCGGCCAAACCGTGGTGTACCTGCTGGAAGGACAGGCGATCCGTGCAGCGTTCGCCCTGGCCGATGTGATTCGGCCGGAGTCGCGCGAGGCGGTTCGGACGCTCAAACAGCAGGGCATCCGGGTCGCGATGCTGACGGGCGACAGCGAGGACGTAGCACGCTGGGTAGCGAGCGAGCTGGGCATCGAGACCTACTTCGCGCAGGTGCTGCCCGAGCACAAGGCCGCGAAGCTCAAAGAGCTGCAGCAGCTGGGCGGCAAGGTCGCGATGGTCGGCGATGGGGTGAACGACGCGCCAGCGCTGGCGCAGGCCGATGTCGGCATTGCGATTGGCGCGGGGACGGATGTGGCACGTGCGGCGGCGGGCATCGTGCTGGTACGCAACGACCCGCGCGATATTGCGCGGATTGTCCAGTTGAGCCGGGCAAGCTACCGCAAGATGGTCCAGAACCTGGCCTGGGCGGTCGGCTATAACGCGCTCGCGCTGCCGCTGGCGGCCGGCGCGCTGGCTGGCATTGGGGTCGTGCTGCCGGCGTGGATCGGCGCGGTGCTGATGTCGCTCTCGACGATCATCGTGGCCATCAACGCGCAGACGCTCCGTAGCCTCGAGCTGC
>JBQGEN010000074.1:0-2521 GCA_052039615.1 Sideroxyarcus sp.
ACGCCCGCCACCCCCGCCCGCCAGCCCGCGCAGGCCCCGCGACCGCGCCCGCGCCCGCGACCGCGCCCGCAGCAGTCCTAGGGCCCCCGCCGCGCCCGCGGAATGCCCTTTGCCTCATGCACGCTCGACCTTCATCCGGAGGCAGCATGTCATCGTTCGGCATTTACATATTCGGCTTCGTGATTCTGATCGTCGGGCTGGCGCTGGCGGCGAACCTGCTCGGCGTTTCCGCGACCTGGATCGGCATCGGCGTCATCATCCTGATCGGCGTCGGCGTCATCATGGGCGTCAACCGGACCAAGCGGCCGGACCCGCCCGGGACTGCCTGACTCGTCTAAGAAAGGCGTCTAAGGACGGCGTCTAAGGACGGCGTCTAAGAAAGGCGTCTAAGAAAGGCGTCTAAGAAAGGCGTCAAGAAAGGCGTCAAGAAAGGCGTCTAAGAAAGGCGTCTAAGAAAGGCGTCTAAGAAAGGCGTGGAAGAACAGGCGTCCAGCGGCGTCCGCCAACGGCGCCGGTGCAACGCGGCGGAGGCATTTTGCACAACGCCGCCCCTTACGTTATTTCCGGAAGCTTCCCGACGCCTTTCTTAGACGTTGTTCTTAGACGTTGTTCTTAGACGCTGTTCTTAGACGCAGTTCTTAGACGCTGTTCTTAGACGCCTTTCTTAGACGCTGTTCTTAGACGCTGTTCTTAGACGCCTTTCTTAGACGCCTTTCTTAGACGCTTTTCTTAGAAGTGCGTCGGCGACGATGCGCGTCTGCTCGCTCTCGTGGTCGCTCGCGAAGCCTTCGGCCGGGCTCGCCCGCTCCGGCCGCCCGGCATAACGCAGCTCCAACTTGTTGCCGAGCAATGCGCGCAGGCGCGGCTCCATGTAGCGCCAGGCGCCCATGTTCTGCGGTTCCTCCTGCAACCAGACGACATCGGCGAGCTTGTCGAAGGGCTGAAGCGCGGCCGCCAGCGCGCGCTCGGGGAACGGATAGAGCAGTTCGACGCGCACTATGGCGATGTTGGCATTGGGCTCTTCCTGCAGGCGGGCGCTGACGTCGTAATAGACCTTGCCCGAGCAAAGCACGACGCGGCGGACACGGCTGGCGTTCTGCTCGGCGTTCGCATCGCGGATAACCGGATTGAACGTGCCATTCGCGAGGTCGCTCAGGTGCGATGTCGCCCTTGGATGACGCAGCAGGCTCTTCGGCGTCATGGCGACCAGCGGATGTCGCGTCTCGAGCAGCGCCTGGCGGCGCAGCAGGTGGAAGTACTGGGCTGGCGTCGTGCAGTTCGCGACCCGGATGTTGTCTTCCGCCGCGAGCTGCAGGAACCGCTCGAGGCGCGCGCTCGAGTGCTCGGGCCCCTGGCCTTCGTAGCCGTGCGGAAGCAGCAGGACGAGGCGCGACGTCTGGCCCCACTTGGCACGGCCGGCGGCGATGAACTGATCGATGATGACCTGCGCGGCGTTGCCGAAATCGCCGAACTGCGCCTCCCACAGCACCAGCGCTTCCGGCGCGACCACGCTGTAGCCGTACTCGAAGCCCATCACCGCCAGCTCCGAGAGGGCGCTGTTGTAGACCTCGAACGGCGCTTTCGCATCGCGCAGGTTGGCGAGCGGGCAGTATTCCGCGTCGGTGTCGACGTCGTGCAGGACGAGGTGACGCTGGCTGAAGGTGCCACGTTCGGTGTCCTGGCCGCTCATGCGGACCGGCACGCCTTCCGTCAGCAGGGTTGCGAACGCGAGCGTCTCCGCGTGAGCCCACTCGACCGCGCCATTCTGCGCGAGCACCCGCGCGCGCCGCTCGAGCTGGCGCGCGAGCTTGGGCTGCACCTTGAAGCCGGCGGGCCACGCGTGGATTTCCCTGTCGAGTGCCACCAGGCGGTCGGGCTCGACTGTGGTCTTTACGTCGGACGACGCCGGCTCCTCGACCGAGGTCTCGTGCTCCTCCGGTTGCGCTTCCGCCTTCACCTGCGTCTGCACGTCGACCAGCCGCTGATGCGCGGCCTGCCAGATCGCGTCGGCATCCGCTTCACTCAGGATGCCGTCCGTCATGAGTTTTTGCGCCCACATCTTCCGCACGCTCGGATGCTCGCCGATCTTCTGGTAGAGCACCGGCTGCGTGTAGGCGGGCTCGTCGCCTTCGTTATGGCCGTAGCGGCGGTAACCGACGAGATCGACAACGATGTCCGCGTGGAACGCCTCGCGGTAGGCGAGCGCCAGGCGGATGACCGCGAGACAGGCTTCGGGATCGTCGGCGTTGACGTGGAAGACCGGAATGTCGAAGCCGCGCGCCATGTCGCTCGCGTAATGTGTTGAGCGCGCTTCGCGCGGCGTCGTTGTGAAGCCGACCTGGTTGTTCGCGATGATGTGCAGCGAGCCGCCGACGCGGTAACCCTCGAGCTGCGCGAGGTTCAGGATCTCGGGGACGACGCCCTGACCGGCGAATGCGGCGTCGCCGTGAATCTGGACCGGCAGCACCAGGTCCTCGTTGCGCTGCAGGTCGCGCCGATCGCGGCGCGTCTGCTTCGCGCG
>JBQGEN010000075.1:0-13292 GCA_052039615.1 Sideroxyarcus sp.
AGTTGATCGCCGCACGCGCGGCGAAGGGCGGAACCGGCAAGGCGAAGACCGCAAAGAAACCGGCAGCAAAGAAAACCGCCGCAAAGAAGACTACCAAGGAAAAAACTGAAGCCAAACCCAAGGCAACGGTGAAGAAAACCACAACCAAGACTTCAACTGCCAAAGCCGCGGTCAAGAAAACGACCAAAGCCAAGACAACCACGGCAAAGGCGACCACGAAGAAAACTGCGGCGGCTGCCAAGCCCGCCGCAAAGAAGACCACCAAGAAGACCGCTTGAGATCGCTCAGTCAAAAGCCAGCATCGAATTCTTTCGCTGCTGGCTTTTTTCGGACTAGCGCGAGTCTTCGCTGCACCGTTTAGAAATGAATGTAATCAGCTAACTGACCGCTGGCCGAGCGCAGCCGGCCGCAAAGCAGCTGTGCAACCAGGTTTAACAAGCGCACCCCGATGGCCGTGTTTTCGTCGATGCACTGGTGGAAGCTCTCACGGCTCATGCGCACAATGACGGCGTCCGATTCCGCCACGAGACTGGCGGAATAGGGAAGGTCGTCAATCACCGAAATTTCCCCGAATATCCTTCCCGGCGAAATCACGCTCAACAACTTGTTCTCGTTATCGGTGTTTTCCTTATAGACGCAGATACTGCCTTCGATCAGCGCACTGAAATAGCTGTTTCGGTCGCCCTCGAGCGAAATGGTCGCCCCCTCCGGTACGCGGAAGGCCTGCATGTGCCTGGTGATGGTCGCAAGTTCAGCCTGACCGAAGTCTTCAAAGCCTTTGACCTTTTTCAGCATACTGCACAAGGTGTCTTGAAAGGAGGGGCCATCGCCAAGCAACTCCAAAGCACCAGGTAGAGGTACTGCAAACGTTCGCTTGTTTTCCATGGGTCATTTCCGGTAACGCACAATTGCGCGCCGGTAAATTAACACCCTAACAAGAGAGAGGTCAATGCTGGGACCAAATGGAGAATAATGTGATGACAGTGATTGGCAGGGATACAGCCCGGCATATTCCTGCCCAGGCCACATACCCCTCACCGACGTCCTGAAAACCGTTTATGGCGCGTTTTGAGCGGGCTACGCTGGAAGGCCCGTGGTTATTGGGATTCAAGATGCCTCGCTCAATTCCACCAATCAATCGAGTTTGACCATATCGATTTTCGTTAAGCCGCGACTCACGAAATGGCCTTCAAGGCTGCTACCAACTCGGGGCCAACGTCTTCAGCAAATGCAACCTGAGCATCAGACACCGGCTCGCCGTGGATGGCGGGGGAGCAAATTGCATAAACCTCTCGAATTGCGTGAGCGATAGCCACCAGACGATCTTGAACCAATTCGGCAGCTTCATTCGCACGCTCTCCTTCGCGGCCTAACGTAATTTTGGCACCTGTAAAGGTGTACATCTTGCCCACATCATTTACACATCCAGATTCTTCACCCCCAACGCATTCTGCTCAATGAACGCCCGGCGCGGCTCGACCACATCACCCATCAGGGTAGTGAAGATCTCGTCTGCGCCGATGGCGTCCTCGATGCGCACGCGCAGCAGGATGCGGTTCTTCACGTCCATGGTGGTTTCCCACAGTTGCTCGGGGTTCATCTCGCCCAGACCTTTGTAGCGCTGGATGCTGACACCCTTCTTGGCGTCTTCCAGCAGCCATTCGATGGCCTGTTTGAAGCTGCTGACACCGCGCTTCTGTTCGCCGCGCATGGCGTAGGCAGTGGGTGAGATCAGGCCTTCCAGCGCTTCGGCGGTCTGGCGAATCTGTGCGTAGTCGCCGTTTTCCAGGAACTCGCGGTCCAGGTAGCTGAGCGAGTAGTTACCGTGGAAAATCTTTTCCAGGCGCAGGCGCAGCTCGCCGTTCTCGTCCTTCTCGACATTGGCCTTGATGACGCCGGCGCAGGCTTCTTCCAGCAGCTTGGCACTCCTCGCAGCCTGCGCCTCGTCTGCCAGCGACAGGGCGGGCAAAACAAGCAGGGCATGGCTGGCCTCGGGTGCGATGAAGTGGGAGAGGCGGTCGATGACGGCTTCGGCAAGGAAATATTGCTTGGCGATCTCGCCCAGCGCTTCGCCCTGGATGGGCGCTGCATCGAGGGCGGGGTAGAACGCGGCGCCTTCCTGCGCGGCCTTGAGCATGTAGTTCTTCAGTTCGTGCTCGTCCTTAAGGTAGCGCTCTTCCTTGCCCTTTTTGATCTTGTACAGCGGCGGCTGGGCAATGTAGATGTGGCCGCGCTCGACCAGTTCCGGCATCTGGCGATAGAAGAAAGTGAGCAGCAGGGTACGGATGTGCGCACCGTCCACGTCCGCGTCGGTCATGATGATGATGCGGTGGTAGCGCAGCTTGTCGGCGTTGTATTCCTCTTTGCCGATGCCGGTGCCCAGCACGGTGATGAGGGTGGCGATCTCCTGCGAGGAGATGAGCTTCTCGAAGCGAGCGCGCTCGACGTTGAGTATCTTACCCTTGAGCGGCAGGATGGCCTGGAACTTGCGGTCACGGCCTTGTTTGGCGGAGCCGCCGGCGGAGTCGCCCTCGACCAGGTACAGCTCGGACAGGGCAGGGTCCTTCTCCTGGCAGTCGGCCAGTTTTCCCGGCAAGCCGATGCCGTCCAGCACGCCTTTGCGGCGGGTCAGTTCGCGCGCCTTGCGCGCTGCATCCCGGGCGCGGGCTGCGTCGATGATCTTGTTGCAGATTATCTTTGCGTCGACCGGGTTCTCCAGCAGGAAGTCGGTCAGCTTTTGCGTAACCACTTCCTGCACAGCGGGCTGTACTTCGCTGGAAACGAGCTTATCCTTGGTCTGGGAGGAAAACTTCGGATCCGGCACCTTCACCGACAGAACGCAGGTTAGCCCCTCGCGCATGTCGTCGCCGGTGGTATCCACCTTGGCTTTCTTGGCCAGTTCGTTATCTTCGATGTACTTGTTGATGACGCGGGTCATCGCCATGCGCAGGCCGGTCATGTGCGTGCCACCATCGCGTTGCGGGATGTTGTTGGTGAAGCACTGCACGACCTCGGAGTAGCTGTCGTTCCATTGCATGGCCACATCAACGGTGATGTGGTCTTTTTCGCCGCTGGCCTGGAAGCAGTTCGGATGCAGCACAGACTTCGTTTTGTTCATGTATTCCACAAAACCGCGCACACCACCCGAATAGGCGAAGTTTTCTCCCTTTCCAGTACGATGGTCGACTAGTTCGATCTTGACGCCGTTGTTCAGGAAGGAAAGTTCGCGCAAGCGCTTGGCCAATATCTCGTAGTGAAATTCAACATTGCCGAAGATTTCCTTGTCCGCGAGAAAATGCACTTCGGTGCCGCGTTTCTGGCTTTCGCCCAGTTCCCGCACCGGAGAAACTTCAACACCTTTCTGCGTTTCGAGCACGCGATCCTTCACCACGCCGCGCACGAATTCCAGACCGAACTTTTTGCCGTCGCGGTAGGTTGTCAGCTTGAGCCATTCCGACAGACCGTTTACGCAGCTCACGCCCACACCGTGCAGACCGCCCGATACCTTGTAGCTGTTCTGGTTGAATTTTCCGCCAGCGTGCAGCACGGTCAGCACAATCTCGGCTGCCGACCGTTTCGGTTCGTGTTTGTCATCGAACTTGATGCCAATGGGGATGCCGCGACCGTTGTCCGAGACCGAGATCGAATTGTCGCCATGAATGATTACCTTGATGTCATCGCAGTGCCCCGCCAGCGACTCGTCGATGGCGTTATCCACCACCTCGAACACCATATGGTGCAGACCGGTGCCATCCGAGGTATCGCCGATGTACATGCCCGGACGCTTGCGTACCGCCTCCAGCCCTTCGAGTTGCTGGATGCTTGATTCGTCGTAATTTTCACTCATGGGTCAGTTTTGCTTTCTGTTTCACGTGGAACAAATTTAAATGCGCATCGGCATGACTACATATTTGTAATCTGTCTTTTCCGGAATGGTGATCAACAGGCTGCTGTTCTGATCGCCGAAGGACAGGGTGATGGTCTGAGTGCTGATGTTGTTTATTCCATCCAGCAGGTAGTTCACGTTGAATCCGATATCCAGTGGGACGCCCGAGTAATCGTTCTCGATGTCCTCCTGAGCTTCTTCCTGTTCGCTGTTGCTGCTGATGATGCGCAGGTTCTTTTCTGTCAGCAATAGCCGCACGCCGCGGAATTTCTCGTTGGACAGGATAGCTGCTCGTTGCAAGGCTTGCAGAATCGTTAATCGATCAAGAGTCAGGTGGTTGGTGTGTGTCGGAATGACGCGGTTGTAATCGGGGAACTTGCCGTCAATGACCTTGGAAGTCAGCACTACATCGGCGAACGAAATACGTACCTGTTTCTCGGCCAATTCCAATTGGACCATGTCTTCGGAATCGGCGAGCAGTTTTAGCAGTTCGTTTACCGTCTTGCGCGACAGGATCACCTCCTGCTTCGAATGGCTTTCGCTGAGCTCCTCGCTGACGAATGCGAGTCGATGACCATCGGTCGCGATGAGTCTGATACTGGAACCTTCAATCACTAGCAATACGCCATTCAGGTAATAGCGAATGTCCTGTTGCGCCATTGCGTATTGCACCGAGCTCAGCAGGCGACGCAGTATGCGCTGTCCGATTTCAATTCTAGCCGCGCCGCCGAGCTGTTCCGAGAGCATGGGAAAGTCTTGCGCGGGCAAGGTCTGCAGACTGAAACGGCTCTTGTTTGCTTTTACCAGCAAGCGGTTTTCCTGGTCTTCCAGAGAAACCGCACTGTTGTCCGGAATGGCGCGCAAAATATCCTGAAGCTTCTTGGCAGAGATGGTGATGGCGCCTTCCTTGCCGTCGAGTTCTGCCTTGAGCTGGGCTTCGATCTGAATCTCGAGATCGGTGGTGATGAATCTCGCTCCGTCGCTGTTCTTCTTGATCAGGACGTTGGAAAGGATAGGCAAGGGTTGCTTGCGTTCTACGATGCCAACTACTGCCTGTAAGGGTTTCAGAAGTTCGTTTCTATCGATTTGTTTGATGAACATATGGTTCTTTCTTTAAATACTTAACAATCATAATAATGAGTAAGAAATCTGTTGATATCTAGAATTCTTTTTATTTTTTAACTAGTTAATTACTAATTATCGTGCTGATAAATACTCTCCATCCCTCTGTATCGTTTGTGTATAACTTTCTGCGCCTTACCAATAAGTCGATTCGTTAACAAATTATGCACAGGGTATCCACGCTTATCCCCGGAGCGTTTGGTTCAATAGGTTGAAATCTGCATTAAGCGCAGAATCGGAGTTACGCAAGGATTCGATGGTCTTGCATGCGTGCAGGACCGTGGAGTGGTCGCGACCGCCGAATGCATTGCCGATTTCGGGCAGGCTTAGCTGGGTCAGTTCGCGCGCAAGCGTCATGGCGATCTGGCGCGGACGGGCAATAATGCGCGAGCGTTTCTTGGAGAGCAGGTCGACGATCTTGATGCGGTAGAAGTCGGCCACGGTCTTCTGAATGTTTTCTACGGAGACTTGCTTGTTTTGAGCCGCCAGGAGATCCTTCAGCGCCTCCTTGGCCAAATCGATAGTGATCGGCCGTTTGTGGAACCGCGCGAAAGCTTCGATTCGGTTGAGTGCGCCTTCCAGCTCGCGGACGTTGGAGCGGACATGCTTAGCGATAAAGAAGGCGATGTCCTCGGTGATTGGAGTACCGCTAGCCGCAGTCTTCTGCAGCAAGATGGCTACGCGCATCTCCAGCCCAGGGGGTTCTATCGCCACCGTGAGGCCGCAAGTAAAGCGCGAAGTAAGACGCGGTTCGATGCCGGATATCTCTTTCGGGAAGGTATCGCAGGTGATTACGACCTGCTTGTTGGTGTCTATCAGTGAATTGAGGGTATAGAAAAATTCCTGTTGGGTGCCCGGCTTGTCCGCGATGAACTGAATGTCGTCGATCAGCAATAAATCGAGCGAATTGTAGAACTGTTTGAATTCATCGAAATTTTTTGTCTGGAATGCACGTACGACACCGGAAATGTAGTTGGTGGCGTGGACGTAGCAGACCTTGGCTTGCGGATTCTGCTTACGCACGAGATTGCCGATGGACTGCAGTAAATGGGTCTTTCCAAGACCGACGCCGCCATAAATAAACAATGGGTTATATGCAACCCCGGGGGTTTCTGCGACCTGGATGGCAGCGGCATGCGCGAGCTGGTTGGCTTTGCCGGTGACGAAAGTGTCAAATACTAGCGACGGATTGAGTTTGTTGGGACTTTTCGTTGCCGCTTTCACGCTCTCTGTGTTGACGGTAGCCGGTGCGGCGCGTTTACCCGTCTCCGGTGCGGGCGTACTGGGCACGGTAGTCCTCAGGCTGCGCTTCTCCACGCGCAATTCGATCTGCGGGGGCGCCGAAAAAAACGGCAGGGCGCGTCGGGATATCTCCGGCAAAAAGCGCTCCTGGACAATACGCAGCGTGAAACTGTTTGGGGCGGTAAGGACGAGTTTGTCGCCGCTGATCTCGAATATCAGCGGCTTGATCCACGAATTGAATTGTTGTGGAGGCAGTTGTTCTTCGAAAAAACGAAGACAGCTACCGGACAGACTCAGTGCTGACATAGATAGATGGAATTTAGTATCGCTAAAGGTGCCGATGCATTCTACAAGCTCTGCCAAAAGTTATCCACAGCATAAAAAGACTTGACAGGAACGCCGCTAACGATTGTAATCGCGCGCTTTTCAATAGCTAAATCAGTCAGGAGCAATCATGAAGCGCACATATCAGCCGTCCGTCACCAAAAGGAAGCGTACCCACGGCTTTCTGGTTCGCATGAAAACCAAGGGTGGCCGCGCCGTTATCGCCGCCCGTCGCGCACGCGGCCGTGCACGTCTTGGCGTGTAAGTCGGAAACAGCCAAGACTTTTCCCCGGCGCTATCGCTTGGCGCGCCGGGATGGATTTTCGCGGGTAATGCAACAAAGGGCGCAAACCAAGGACTGGTTTGCCGTCTATTGGGAAGAAAGCACGTCCAGCCATGCTCGACTGGGCGTCACTGTCAGTAAGCGCATCATACCGACCGCAGTTGGCCGGAACCGCATCAAGCGCTTGATTAGAGAGCGTTTTCGCAACGTGGCGCATCAGGGTCTGGCGCGCGATGTCGTGGTCAGATTGCGCAGACGTGTCGACAAGGCTGAGCACCCTGCGGCACGCAAGGTTCTGGACGGTATTATGAAAAACATCCTGTCGGCGGAAGAGTGAAGCGGGTGCTGATGCTTCTGGTAAAGGGATATCAGTGGCTGATTCGGCCATTGCTTCCACCTACCTGCCGGTTTCATCCTTCCTGCTCGCAGTATTCATACGAAGCGATCTCAAAGCATGGTGCGCCCAAAGGCCTGTGGTTGACACTCAGGCGAGTAGGGCGCTGCAATCCATGGCATCCGGGCGGACACGATCCAGTCCCATGAATTAATTTACAGGTGATATTTCGATGGGTTTTCAGCGGCTGTTCATATTCCTGATCTTTACTTTCTCGCTGTTCGTGCTGTGGAACGAATGGGAACGTCAGAACCAGCCACCCGTTCCGGTAGCCACTCCAAGCAGTGATAGTTCCGTGCCGTCGCCGACCCTCCAGGCGGAACAGGCCGTCGCCGTTGCCACAACGCCCCAGGCGCAAAAGCTCCCAGCGGGTAAAAAGATCGTTGTCACGACCGACACCTATGTGGCCGAGATCGGCACGATGGGCGGCAACCTGCAGCATCTTGACCTAGTCCAGCATCGCGACGCAGTCGATCAGAGCAAGCCTATCACCCTGCTGCAACAGACCAAGCATACCTATCTGGCGCAGTCCGGCCTGCTGGGCAAGGATCTTCCGACGCACAATGCCGAGTTCAGCGCTGCGGCCGAGGAGTTTCGGCTGGCGGAAGGCAAGGACAGCATCGAGGTGCGCCTGCCCGCTACTGCTACCGGCGATGCCCGTGTCGTCAAGGTATACACCTTCCATCGCGCAAGCTATGTCGTCGATGTCGCCTACGAAATCACAAATAGGGGGGCCACAGCCCTGATTCCTTCCGCCTATTTCCAGCTCGTGCGCGACTCGGTACCGGTGGAGGGCGAATCCACGTTCGTTCCAACTTATACCGGACCGGCGGTCTACACCGACCTGGAAAAATTTCAGAAGATCGAGTTCTCCGACATCGAGAAGAATAAGGCCAGCCTGCCGACCGGCGCCGATAACGGCTGGATCGGCATGCTGCAACATTACTTCGTATCTGCCTGGTTGCCTGAAGCCAAGGGATCGCGCGAGTTTTATGCCAGGAAGTTGGACGGCGACCTGTACTCGGCGGGAGTCATTCTGCCTGTCGCGAGCATCGAACCAGGACAGACCGGGCGCATCACCGCCAGCCTCTATGCGGGGCCGGCGCAAGCCAAGCTGGACGAGATCGCACCCGGCCTCGGCCTGACGGTGGACTATGGCTGGCTGACGATCTTCGCAACGCCGTTGTTCTGGCTGATGTCGTTGTTTAACGACTGGGTGCATAATTGGGGTGTAGCCATCATCCTGCTGACCGTGCTGATCAAGTTGGTGTTCTTCCCGCTGTCGGCGGCCAGCTATCGCTCCATGGCCAAGATGCGCGTGGTCGCGCCGAAACTGGAGCAGATCAAGAAGCAGTACGGTGATGACCGCGAGCGCCTGAACAAGGCAATGATGGAGTTGTACAAGACCGAGAAGATCAACCCGCTGGGCGGCTGCTTGCCGGTGCTGATCCAGATCCCGGTGTTCATCGCGCTGTACTGGGCGATTCTCGCGAGCGTGGAATTGCGTAACGCGCCGTTCGTGGGCTGGATCACCGACCTCTCCGCGACCGACCCGTATTTCATCTTGCCGATCATCATGGGCGTCAGCATGCTGGTGCAGACCAAGCTCAACCCGGTGCCACCGGACCCACTGCAGGCGAAGCTCATGCAGATCATGCCGATCGCGTTTAGCGTGGTGTTCTTCTTCTTCCCGGCCGGACTGGTGTTGTATTCGATCGTGAACAACCTCCTGTCCATAGGCCAACAGTGGTACATCACCCGCGGCGAAGAAGCCGCCCGCAAGGGTGGCAAGGCCTGACAATATCGCGGCGATCGCCACCGCCCCGGGACGCGGTGGCATCGGCGTGGTCCGTGTGTCCGGGCAGGGTCTGGCCGCAATGGCAGCCACACTGACCGGACGCCAACTTACCTCCAGATTCGCCACCTACACTGCTTTTCTGGCCGCCGACGGCACCGCGCTGGATCAGGGCATCGCGCTGTTCTTTCCTGCACCCCATTCCTATACCGGGGAAGAGGTGCTGGAACTCCAGGGCCACGGCGGCCCAGCGGTGCTGCAATCCGTGCTTCAGCGCTGCCTGGAACTGGGCGCGCGCCTAGCGCAGCCGGGCGAGTTCACCCAGCGCGCCTTTCTCAATGACAAGATGGACCTGGCGCAGGCTGAAAGCGTTGCCGATCTGATCGATGCGACCACCGAGCAAGCCGCTCGCAGTGCCATGCGCTCCCTGCAAGGCGACTTCTCCGCAGCGATCCACAAGACGGTCTCCATGCTTATAGATTTGCGCATGCTGGTCGAAGCCACACTGGATTTTCCAGAGGAAGAGATCGAAACGGGTGATCGCGAGCTTTGCGCGGCCAAACTTGGCGACCTGACGGACGAAATCGCCCGCATCACGGATCTCGCTAAACAGGGCAGCATTTTGCGCGAAGGTGCACAGGTCGTTCTGGTGGGCGCGCCCAACGCCGGGAAATCCAGCCTCCTGAATCGTTTCGCGGGCGAGGAGGTCGCGCTGGTGAGTGAGATTCCGGGCACCACACGCGATTCGATACGGCAGGCCCTGCAGGTGCGGGGAGTGCCGTTGCACCTCATTGATACCGCTGGGCTGCGCGAAACAACCGACGTGGTCGAGCAGATGGGAATCGCCCGGACCCAACAGGCGCTGGGCCGCGCCGACGTGGTGCTGGTATTGCTGGACGAATCGCAACAGCGCGCCGAGCCGGAGGACTTGGCGTTGATCGCTCAATTGCCCGCGAAGACGCCACGCCTGTACCTGCACAACAAGATCGACCTGAGCGCCCACCAACCCGGCATGGAGCTTCGGGATGAAGAGAAGCATATCTATCTTTCGGCAAAGACCGGCGCAGGAATGGATACATTGCAGGACACGCTGCTGGAAACCATAGGCTGGCATCAGGAAACCGGCGTCTTCATGGCACGCACGCGCCACCTGCAAGCGCTTTTCGCCGCACGGGAGCATCTGCACGCAGCCGAACAGCAACTTGAGCGCCCGGAATTGTTTGCGGAAGAGTTGAGGGAGGCCCAGGAGGCGCTCAACACCATCACAGGCGAATTCGGCGCAGACGACCTTCTGGGCGAGATTTTCAGCCGCTTATGTATCGGCAAATAATTGTTTCACGTGAAACACTTTGGGCCGCAAAATTATCGCCCCAAATAAAATTGGGGTATGATGCGCGTCCTCATTTTGCTGGGTGACGCATGCTCGACCAGAAACAATTCGATGTCATCGTGATCGGTGGCGGCCATGCTGGAACGGAAGCTGCGCTGGCCAGCGCCCGTGCGGGCTGCGCGACATTGCTGCTCACCCACAACATCGAAACGCTGGGCGTGATGTCCTGCAATCCTTCGATCGGCGGTATCGGCAAAGGCCATCTGGTCAAGGAAGTCGACGCCTTGGGCGGCGCGATGGCGGCCGCGACGGACGAGGGCGGCATCCAGTTCCGTATCCTGAATGCTTCCAAAGGCCCGGCGGTCCGCGCGACGCGCGCGCAAGCCGATCGCGCGTTATACAAGCAGGCGATCCGCAAGCGCCTGGAAAACCAGCAAAATCTAAAACTTTTTCAGCAGCCAGTAGAAAAACTCCTGATAGAACAAGGTTGTGTCGTCGGCGTGCAAACCCAGCTAGGCCTGAGCTATCGCGCCAGGACCGTGGTACTCACTACCGGCACATTCCTGTCCGGGCTGGTGCACGTCGGCCTCAGGAACTATCCTGCCGGCCGCGCGGGCGATCCGCCCTCCATCGGCCTGGCAAAGAACCTGCGTGAACTGGGTATGCCCATCGGGCGCCTGAAGACGGGAACGCCGCCCCGTATCGACGGGCGCAGCATCGATTTTTCCGTGATGCAGGAACAGCATGGCGATACGCCGGTGCCGGTGTTCTCGTTCCTCGGCCGCGCGGAGCAGCATCCGCCGCAACTTCCCTGCTGGATCACCCAAACAAACGAACGAACGCACGAGATCATCCGCAACGGACTGGGCGAATCGCCGATGTTCACGGGCGTCATCGAGGGCGTGGGGCCGCGTTACTGTCCTTCCATCGAGGACAAGATCACTCGTTTCGCCGGCAAGAATTCGCATCAGATCTTCCTGGAGCCGGAAGGTCTGACTACGCACGAGATCTATCCCAACGGCATCTCGACCAGTCTTTCCTATGACACGCAGCTGGCTTTGGTGCGATCGATCAAGGGCTTGGAGAGCGCGCATATCACGCGCCCAGGTTATGCCATTGAATACGATTACTTCGATCCGCGCGGATTGAAAACCTCGTTGGAGAGCAAGACGATAGCCGGATTGTTCCTTGCTGGACAGATCAACGGGACCACCGGATACGAAGAGGCCGCGGCGCAAGGCCTGCTGGCCGGCGTGAATGCGGCGCTACAGGCCAAGGAACAGGAAACCTGGTGCCCGCGCCGCGACGAAGCTTACCTGGGCGTGCTGGTGGACGACCTGATCACACGCGGCGTTTCCGAGCCGTACCGCATGTTCACCAGCCGCGCGGAGTACCGTTTGCAGTTGCGCGAAGACAACGCCGACATGCGCCTGACCGAGACCGGACGCAAGCTGGGTTTGGTGGATGACGCGCGCTGGCAGGCTTTCGAAGAGAAGCGCGAGAAGATCTCGCGCGAAATCGAGCGCCTGAAATCAACCTGGGTGAATCCGCGCATGCTGGAAAAGGCCGAGGCCGAACGTGTGTTGGGCAAAGAGATTGAGCGCGAATATTCCCTGTATGACCTGCTGCGCCGTCCCGAAGTCAGTTACGCGGCATTGATGACTTTGCCCGGAGCTCAGGCAGATGCGGCCGAGGTTGCCGAGCAGGTCGAGATCCAGGCCAAATATCAAGGCTATATCGAGCGCCAGCGCGACGAGATCGCACGCCAGGAAGGCCATGAGACGACGCAATTGCCGCTCGACATGGATTATTCCGAAGTGCGCGGCCTGTCGATAGAGGTGCGGCAAAAATTGAATCAGCATAAGCCGCAGACTTTGGGGCAGGCAGCACGCATCTCGGGCGTGACCCCGGCGGCGATCTCGTTGCTGCTGGTGCATTTGAAGCGGGGCTTCAAACAAGACAAAGCGGCATGAACCTCGCACAGATGTTGTCGGCGGGCATTGCCGAAATGAAACTGGATGTCACGCCGGAGCAGCAGGCAAAACTGCTGGATTATCTGGCGCTGCTGCACAAGTGGAACGGGATATATAACCTCACCGCGATACGCCGACCTGAGCAGATGGTGAGCCATCACTTGCTCGATAGCCTGGCTGTGCTGCCGCATCTGTGGCCGCAACGCTGGCTGGATGTCGGCTGCGGCGCAGGGTTGCCAGGGCTGGTCTTGGCGGTGATGCGGCCGGAGTGGTCGTTCACTTTGCTGGACAGCAACAGTAAAAAGACCGGGTTCGTGCAGCAGGCAGCCATCGAACTGGGCTTGCGCAATGTGGAAGTGCGGTGCGAACGGGTTGAGCAGTGGCACACGGCGCAAAAGTTCGACGGCATCATTTCCCGTGCATTCGCCGAGGCGGCCGATTTTGTGATGCTGACGCGACATTTGCTGGCTGACGGCGGACGCTGGGCGGCCATGAAGGGTGTGCCGGAGGAAGAGTTGGCGCGGCTTCCCGAAGGTGTGGTGGTGGAGAAGGTAATTACGTTGCAGGTTCCTGAACTGGAGGCTGCCCGCAGTTTGGTCGTATTGGGAGCGAAATGATGAGCAAGATATTGGCAATCACCAATCAAAAAGGCGGCGTGGGCAAGACCACGACCACGGTCAATCTGGCGGCGAGCCTGGGTGCGGCAAAGCAGCGAGTCCTGCTGATCGACCTTGATCCGCAGGGTAACGCCACCATGGGCAGCGGCATAAACAAGGCCGACCTTGAAGCGACAGTCTACGACGTGTTGCTGGGCGAGAAGACTGTGGCCGAGGCACGCATCAGATCCGAATCCTGCAAATACGACATATTGCCCGCAAACCGCGAACTGGCGGGCGCCGAGATCGAACTGGTGGATGTGGAAGGACGCGAAACGCGGCTGAAG
>JBQGEN010000076.1:0-2983 GCA_052039615.1 Sideroxyarcus sp.
CGATCCTGACGTGCAGAAGCAGGTCGCCAAGCTGCTGGGCGACAAGGCCGCGACCATGACTCCGGAAGAACTGGGTCAGCGCTTCCTCGAGCCGGGCCTGTTCCTGAAGAACCCGATCGACCAGATCTCGCTGGGTCTGGCGCTGGTGCTGGGCACTGCCGGCATGCCGCACATCCTGATGCGCTTCTTCACCGTGCCGACGGCACAAGCTGCCCGCACATCCGTCATCTGGGCGATGGGCATCATCGGCGGCTTCTACGTGCTGACCCTGTTCCTGGGCACCGGCGCTGCAATGCTGGTGGGTCCGGACAAGATCGCGTCTATCGACGCGGGCGGCAACATGGCCGGTCCGTTGCTGGCGCAGTTCCTGGGCGGTGGCGAGAACTCCATGCTGGGTAACTTCATGCTGGCCTTCGTGGCAGCGGTCGCCTTTGCCACCATCGTGGCGGTGGTAGCCGGTCTGGTGCTGGCTTCCGCATCCGCGATGGCGCACGACATTTACGTCGGCGTGATCCGCGGCGACCATGCCACTCCGAAGGAGCAAGTGGTTGCAGCCCGCGTGGCATCCGTCATCGTCGGCGTGATTGCGATCACCGTCGGCATCCTGGCCAAGGGCCAGAACGTGGCGCACCTGGTGGCGCTGGCGTTCGCGGTGGCGGCATCAAGCAACCTGCCGGCCGTGTTCCTCACCCTGTACTGGAAGAAGTGCAACACCACCGGCATCATCGCCGGCATGATCGTGGGTACCGTGACTGCGATCGGCCTGGTGATGATCTCCCCCAACATGACCTATCCGAAGGCGGTTCTCGCTTCGGCTAACAAAGTGTTGAACGGCGAGCCGGCAGTTCCCGCGAAGGAAGCGCAACCGGCAGTCGAGCGTTCCAGCTTCATGTGCGAACTGTTCGCCATGGACGGCTGCGTACTCGCCAAGCCGGCCCAGGCAGCCTCTGCAGAGAAACCCGCGAAGCCGGGCGCTGCCGAGAAACTGGCAGGCTTGAACGCGAAGCTTCAGCCGATGGAAACCGCACTGGCGACCATCGCCGATGCGGAAGCCAAGGCGGCGGCCGAAGCTGACATCGCCAAGGTGAAGAAGGACATCGCCGCGACCGAGAAGGCCAAGGCCAAGGCCGAAGCAGACCTGAAGAAGTTCGAAGGCCAGACCACCAGCATCATGGGTCTGGAGAAGCCATTCTTCCTGCTGAAGAATCCCGGCTTGATCTCGATCCCGCTGGGCTTCCTGATGGTGATCCTGGGTTCGCTGTTCACCCGCGACAAGCGTTCGGAAGAAATGTGGGACGAACTCTACGTGCGCCAGAACACCGGCATCAACGCAGAAGCTGCATCGGTGCATTAAAGCAGCCTAGTAGTAGCAAGCACTCGACCCCGCCCTCCCCGGCGGGGTTTTTTATTTTTGTCCCGTTAAAACCGGGGGCACGTATAGATCCTGCGAGGGTGCATGATCGGGGGGAGCTATGCTCCGCCGTAATAAGCGGGGCTTCTTCTTGGATCTTCGGATGTCGTTGGAGTGGGCGGCGGTCGCCGCGGAAAGCGCACGCTGATCAGCGTGCCTTTGCCGCCGCTGCCGGCGTCCAGCCTGAGCGTCGCGTTGTGGCGTTTGGCGACCTCGGCGACGATGGCAAGCCCGAGCCCGGCGCCGCTCTGCCCGATGCCGAGCACGCGATAGAAGTGCTCGAACACGCGCTCGCGGTGCTGCGGATCGATGCCGGGGCCGTTGTCTTCCACGCTCAACACGGTGCCATGCGTCGAGGGGCTGACGCTGACGGTGATGTGTCCGCCAGGCTGGGTGTAGCGGATGGCGTTGTCGATGAGGTTGTTGAGCATCTCGGTCAGGCTGGTTGCATCCCCCAGCACTTCTTCCCGTTCTGTCGTGCCGTCGAAGCCGAGATCGATGTTCTTTTCCAGTGCCGTCTGTATCCAGTTCACAGTGCACTCCTGTGCCAGCCGGTTGATATCCAGCAGGATGAAATTCTCTTTACCCTGGCCGCCCGGCTCGTTGCGCGCCAGTACCATGAGCTGGTTGACCAAGCGGATGGCGTGCTCGGTGCTGGTGTGGATATGTTCGAGCGCCTGTTGTCTTTGTTCGAGGTCTTCGGTGCGCAAAGCCAGTTCGGACTGGGTCTTCAGACCGGCGATGGGAGTGCGCAACTGGTGCGCAGCATCGGCCACGAAACGCTTTTGCGCCTGCATCGTCAGTTGCAGGCGATCGAGCAGGTTGTTTACCGCATCGATCAGCGGGCGCACCTCTTCCGGCGCCTGGCTTCCGTCCAGTTCGCTGAGGTCGTCGCGCTTGCGGTTCGATACCTCCCGGCGTAGTTTTTCCAGCGGGGCCAAGCCTTGTTTCAGCGCGTACCAGATTGCGGCCACCGCGATCAGGATCAGCAGCAGTTGCGGGATGACGATGTTGGCGAGGATGCCGCGGATCAGCATCTGGCGCTGCTGGATGGTCTCTGCCATGTACAGCTGGTACAGCTTCTTGCTGTCGGCGTTATAGAACACCAGGCTCACGTTGCGTGTCTTCACGCCGTCGCGCTCACCGTTGCGGAACAGCGGCTCGAGCTTGCCGCCGCGGTATGCCAATGGACGCCCGAGGTTGGCATTGCCGGCGAGTTTTTTGCCGTCGCGGTCGCTGACGGTGTAGAACACCTTGTCGGGACTGGTGGGCGAGGTTCCATCGGGAAGTCTCAGGTCCAGATCCAGGCGCTCCTTGCCGCCGCCCAGGCGCAGTTGGGCACCCACTACCTGGGCGCGCTGCAACAGCACCTGGTCGTAGGGCTTGTTGGCGTAGTTCAGGGTGGCGACATACCCGGCGATGGTGCTGAACAGCCACAACACGAAGAGGGGGGTCAGCAGCCAGTTGATGAGGTGGATGCGCAGCGAAAGGACGTTGCCTTCCGTGTCGGGCGGGCTAGCCATGCGTATCGGCGACCTTGTCTATGATGTATCCCAGCCCGCGGATGGTGCG
>JBQGEN010000077.1:0-1553 GCA_052039615.1 Sideroxyarcus sp.
TCAATATTGTGACTTCGTATTCTGCTTCGCCGGCCGATCTGGAAGAAGCGCTGAAACTGCTGGCGAATGGCTCCGTTCGTGTGGCGCAGATGACCGGACACACGTTTCCGTTGGAGCGGTTTTCTGAGGCGCTTGCTGCTATCGAAAGCCGCGCCATTCTCAAAGCTATCATGACTCCGGGAGAGATATGATTGTTGTAGCGACGGCGCTCCGTCGCCGTTCCACGCATTTTGATAGGTTAACGCTCTCTACGCCGACAGAGCGGCGTCTCTACAGCCGCTTCTCAACGAACCCACGTGGATTCGAAATTACGAGCGCAAGACACTCATCCGAGTACCAGCATGAGCACGAGTGCTAACGCATCGATGAGAACGGTGATGTATTACGGACCCGGGGATCTGCGCCTGGTAGATGCGCCCGTTCCGGTAGCAGGACCAGGCGAGATCGTTGTTAAGATCAAGGCCGCGCTCACGTGCGGGACGGACTTCAAAGCATATCGGCAAGGCCATCCGGTTTTACTAGCGCGCACGCCGTCGCCGTTTGGACATGAGATGGCGGGAGTAATTAGTGAAGTTGATTCGGATCTGACAACTCTGCGAGAAGGCCAACAAGTCGTGGTTCTGAACTCGGCGCCTTGTGATCATTGTTTCTTTTGCGAACGAGGCACGCCGCAGCTGTGTGACAATCTCGAACTGCTAAACGGCGCGTATGCCGAATACATTCGCGTTCCCGCACACATCACACGACACAACGTTCATCCGTTGCCGGAAGGTATGAGCTTCAGCGCCGCCGCGCTCGCTGAGCCATTCGCGTGCGCGTTGCATGCAGTTGATAAGATGCGGCTTCGACCGGGCGAAACGATCGCATTGATCGGCGCCGGTAACATGGCGCGGCTGTTGATTTGCGCTCTCAAAGCAGGCGGAGCGCGCGTGCTCGTGCTAGGACGCAACGCAGAGCGGCTTCAGCTCGCGATCGCGGCTGGTGCTGACGAAGTGATCGATCTCGTCGCGGAACCAGATGGAGTCGCGGCCGTTCGTCGACGGACTGCGGGCGAGCGCGGCGCGGATGGTGTGATCGAAGCCGTCGGAAAAGCCGAAACCTGGGCGCTGAGCGTGCGCCTGGTGCGGAAGGGCGGGAGGATTTGCCTTTTTGGTGGCTGCGCTGCCGGATCGAAAGCAGAGGTCGATACGCACCGAATCCATTACGAGGAGATCGCGCTCTTCGGCGTCTTTCATCATCGGCCAAGCTATGTACGGCAAGCGCTCGAGCTTCTCAGTCAGGGAGCTGTGCGAACTGATTTGCTAATCGATCGTGAGATTCCTCTGGACGAAGTCGTGTCCTTCTTCGCGGCGAATCGTGAAGCCAGCGCTCTCAAAGCGGCTGTTATCATGTAGAGGCGCAGAGCGACGGCGCATGATGTGGGCGCAATGCAGAAAAAACCGAAGAGCACCCAAGGTGCGCTCGACGTTTCCGCCTGAGTCGAGGATACGAATTTCTCCAGATCGAAGCAGGCGCTGCACTGAGCGTAGTCGAGGAAGTCTTTCAGTACTTTG
>JBQGEN010000078.1:0-4322 GCA_052039615.1 Sideroxyarcus sp.
TAGTGATGCTGTATCTCCCCCCAGGTGTATTTGCTCAATCCCAGCAACAGCAGGGTGGTCGCCACCGCGTTGAGCATGATGGCCAGTGCCCCGCATACGAAGCCGTTGAACAGCACGAACAGGAACAGGTTCTTCGGCAGGTTGCGTTTGCTGAAGCGCAACAGCCAGTCGCTGAACAGCACGGGGATGGCGATCATCAGCAGGCCATTGACGCCGAGCGTGAGCAGTCCCGCATCGGCGCGCCACCAGGTGGCGATCATCACCAGCGTGATGGAGATGGCGGCGATCTGCCAGCCGAACATCAGCATGAACAGTGTCGCCCCCAGGATGTGGAAATTGACGCCGGGGCGCACCCCCACGCTGAATTGCCAGAACATGAACGCGCCGACGAGCAGTCCGACCAGCGCGTTGACCATGCTGCCGTTCGCCAGCAGCGTGCGCCAGGGCGCGCTGATCAGGGCGCGGTACAGAAAGAACGCAAAGACCGCATTGGTCAGCCATAACCAGTCCTCGGTGAACAGACTGGCGGGCAGGTTCACGGGATGGGGTACGGCAAGGGTTGGAACTGCAGACGTGCGCCGGTGAGCGCACCGAGGTGTACCGGGAAGGCGTCATGGCTGGCGATCTGCATCACCGCCAGCAGATCGTAACCGCCGCCTGCTGCGGGTGCGGCGTTGACGACCTGGCCGCAACTCTGGCTTTCCAGCTCCATGCTGAACAGTTCGGCGCCCGGCTGGGGGGCGCTTTCCGAAAAGACATGCGCGAGGTACATGCGCCGCTTCGGCTTGCCGAGGTAGTGCATGCGCGCCACCACTTCCTGCCCCGGATAGCAGCCTTTCTTGAAGTTCACCGCCCCGGTGAGATCGAGGTTGACCATCTGCGGCACGAAGGCCTCCTGCGTCTGCGGCAGGATCCAGGGGATGCCGGCGCGGATGTCGAGCCAGTCCCAGCAGGGCGAGCCCGCAGGGCGTGCGCCGGCGCCGAGTTTCTGCCACAGCGCTGCGGCATGTTGCGGGGTGGTGACGATCTGGAAGCGATCCGCGCCGAGGCGGATCAGGCCGGCATCGTCATGCGGCACGACATCGAGCGGGGTCTGCGGCAACGCAGGGAAATGTTGCTGCAGCAAGGTCGCCGCATTCGCGCCGGAGACGCCGAGACAGACGATGTCGCTGGCGTCCTCGATCTTCACCTTGGCGCGCAGCACATACATGGAGAGTTTCTTCCGGATCGGAGCGAGCAGGCTTTGCGGCAGTTGCAGGAAGAATTCCGTTCCAGTGCGCCAGATGAGGAAAGTCGCCAGCGCGCGGCCTTTCGCGGTGTTGAAACTGCTGTACTCCGCCTTTTGCGGGGTGAGCGCGTTCACGTCGCTGCTGAAAAGGTTATGCAGGAAGCCCTGCGCTTCCTCGCCGTAGATCCTGAGCACGCCGAACTGAGACAGGTCGCAAAGCACGGTACCGTCGCGTGCGGCGGCACGCTCCGCTGCGACATCGCCGAAATCCTGCGCCACGCCATCCTGGATGCGGGCGCCCTGGGCCGTGAGAAAATTCTGCCAGTCTTGATTCATGGTGATGTCCGATAGTTAACGTGGCAAGCCGGTGCAATCTTACCGCGAAGTATTGCCTTTCGGCTAAACTCTTGCGCCATGAGAATGATGTGGATCGCATTGCTGCTTGTGCCGCTGGCCGCCTGCGACGGTGGCCTGTGGAACGACCCCTATCCGGCGGCGGATACAGGCAAGTCCATCCTTTACACCGCCTTCATCGAGCGCCCGAAGCATCTCGATCCGGCGCAGGCCTACAGCGAGAACGAGTACGAGTTCCTCGCGCACATCTACTCGCCGCCGCTGCAATACCACTACCTGAAGCGCCCATACCAGCTGGTGCCGCTGGCCGCCAGCGAGATGCCGCAGGTCACCTATCAGGACAAGAACCGCCGTGCCTTGCCCGGCGATGTCGCAACGGAGCGCATCGCCTACAGCGTGTATGAGATCCGCATCAAGCCCAACATGCGCTATCAGCCGCATCCGGCTTTTGTGCCGGAGAACCTGCACCTTACCGCGCACGATCTCGCCGGCATCCATGCCCTGGGCGATTTTGCCAGGACTGGCACGCGCGCCGTGATAGCCGCCGACTACGCCCACCAGATCAAGCGTCTGGTGCACCCACAGCTGCACACGCCCATCGCCGGCGTGATGAGCGAGTACATCGTCGGTCTCAAGGATTACGCCGCCACGCTGCAGGCGGAAGCTGCCGCGCGCCCCGACAGCTTCCTCGACCTGGACCGTTATCCGCTGCCCGGGGTCGAGGTGGTGGATGACACCACCTACCGCGTCACTATCCGCGGCAAGTATCCGCAGTTCGCCTACTGGCTGGCCATGCCGTTCTTCTCGCCGCTGCCGCCGGAGGCGGAACGCTTCTATGCACAGGCCGGCATGAAGGAGCGCAACCTGAGCCTCGATTGGTGGCCGGTGGGCAGCGGTCCGTATTTCCTGTCAGAGAACGACCCGAACCGGCGCATGGCGCTTGCGCGCAATCCGTATTACGACAGCGAGGCGTATCCGTCCGAGGGTGAACCCGGCGATGCGGAAGCCGGGCTGCTGGCGGATGCGGGCAAGCCGCTGCCGCTGATCGACCGCATCGTGTACTCGCTGGAGAAGGAGACCATTCCCTACTGGAACAAATTTCTGCAGGGCTATTACGATGCCTCGGCGATCAGTTCGGACAGCTTCGATCAGGCGGTGCAGGTCGGCGTCAGCGGCGAGGCGGCGGTGAGCGTAGCGATGAAGGCGCAGGGTATTGTGCTCAATACCGCCGTGGCCACCTCCACCATGTACACCGGATTCAATATGCTCGACCCGGTCGTCGGCGGATCGACTGAACGGGCGCGCAAGCTGCGCCGTGCCATCGCCATCGCCGTGGATTTCGAGGAGTTCGTCTCCATCTTCGCCAACGGGCGCGGCATCCCGGCGCAATCGCCTGTTCCGCCCGGTATCTTCGGTCATCGCGAGGGCTGTGCAGGCATCAACCACTATGTGTATGACTGCGTGAAGGGTGTGCCGGAACGCAAACCCATCGTGAAGGCGCAGCGCCTGCTGGCCGAGGCGGGCTATCCCGGCGGCGTGGATGCCAGGACCGGCCAACCGCTGGTGATTCACTTCGATACCACCGCCACGGGCATGGGCAACAAGTCGCGCCTCGACTGGCTGCGCAAACAGTTCGACAAAATCGGCGTGCAGCTCGACGTGCGCAGCACCGACTACAACCGTTTTCAGGACAAGATCAGGCGCGGCGATACGCAGATGTATTTCTTCGGCTGGAACGCAGACTATCCCGATCCGGAGAACTTCTTCTTCCTGCTGCACGGCGCGCAGGGCAAAGTGAAGTTCGGTGGCGAGAACGCCAGCAACTACAGCGAGCCCGAATTTGACCGCCTGTTCGAGCAGATGAAGAACATGGACAACAGCCCGGCGCGGCAGGCCATCATCGACCAGATGCTGGAGATCCTGCGCCGCGATTCGCCCTGGCTGTGGGGCTTCCATCCCAAGAGCTATGTGCTGCAGCACGGCTGGCTGCACAACGTCAAACCCAACATCATGGCCAACAACAAGCTCAAGTACTGGCGCGTGGACGCTCAGCGGCGCGATGCGTCGCGCCGCGAGTGGAACCAGCCGGTGCGCTGGCCGCTATGGCTGGCGGCGTTGTTGCTGGCGATGTTCGGCGCGTGGATGTGGCGGGTGCTGCAGAAGAGGGAAGAGTCAAGATAGCAGGTAATCGTCCGTTCGGGCTGCGCTGGTCGAAGCCTGTCTCGAGCGGAAGTGGTCTGTTCACCCTTCGATAGGCTCGGGGCGAACGGATATCTGCGGAGAGTACGGGCAGGCCGTGGTGAACGCACGGCTACGAATCCGCCCGCGCGTGTTGCAGCGCCTCGGCAAATGCCTCGACCGACTGCGCGCCGGTGATGGCGGTTTTTTCGTCGAACAGGAAGTGCGGTACCGCCGTGACGCCGAAAGCCGCTGCGCGCGCCTCGTCCGCGCGCACCTCGGAGGAATAGGCATCGCTCTCCAGCAGCGCCAGTGCCTCGGTCTCGCTGATGCCGAACTCCGGCGCCAAGCGTGCCAGCGCGGCGCGTTCGCCCACCGCCAGTCCCTCGGAAAAATACGCGTGCATGATGCGCTCGGTGGCACGATCCCCCAACTGCCGCGAGTCGGCGAAGTGCAGCAGGCGGTGGGCGTCGAAGGTGTTGCCGGGGCGCGCGATGTCGAGGCGGTATTCCAGCCCGATCTCCGCGGCGACCGCGCTCACGCGCGCATTCATCGCCGCCGC
>JBQGEN010000079.1:0-14780 GCA_052039615.1 Sideroxyarcus sp.
AAGACCTATCTGGCCGGCTATACCATCAATATCACCGAACGCAAACAGCACGAGATCGCCATGAAGCGCGCCAACCGTGCGTTGCGGACGATCAGCGCGGGCAATCAGGTGCTGATCCATGCGACCGAAGAAGGGCAGCTCTTGCACGAGATGTGCGAGGTCGCGGTGCAGACCGGTGGCTACCGCATGGCATGGATAGGCTATGTACGCGACGATACCGACGGGACGATAGAGCAGATGGCGCAGGCTGGTTTTGCGGAGGCCAGTCCGGACTTGTCGCTGCTGAAATGCAGCGTTGACATGGCGGATGCCTGTCCTGCCGGGTGGGCCGTCATCAGCGGCGCAACCAGGGTGGTGCAGGATGTCCTGAATGATCCGGAGGGAGAGGCGTGGCGCGAGGGGGCTCGCCGATACGGTTATGCGTCCTGCATTGCCTTGCCTCTGATGGATGGCGGGCACGCATTTGGCAGCCTGGTGCTGTTCGACGACAAGGTGAACATCTTCGATGCGGACGAGGTCCAGTTGCTCGAGGAGATGGCGGGCGACCTCGCCTTTGGCATCCTCACGTTGCGCGTCAAGGCGGCCCACCGCGAGCATGAGCAGCGTTTGCAGAAGAACATGCTGCAGACCGTGGAAGCCATCGCCAGCATCGTCGAGATGCGCGATCCCTATACTTCGGGGCATCAGGCACGGGTCGCCGCACTGGCGCGGGAGATCGCCCGCCAGATGGGCTTGCCCGAAGAGCAGATGCGTGCGATCCATCTGGCGGGGTTGGTGCATGACCTGGGCAAGATACAGGTGCCGGCGGAGATATTGAGCAAGCCGGGGCGGCTGACAGAAATTGAATACAGCATGATCAAGATGCACCCCAAGTCGGGGTATGACATCTTGAAGGGGGTCGATTTCTCGTGGCCGATTGCGGAGATGGTCTGGCAGCACCATGAACGCCTGGACGGTTCCGGCTATCCGCGGGGATTGAAGGGCGAAGAGATATTGCCCGCTGCGCGCATACTGAGTGTGGCGGACCTGGTCGAGGCGATGTCCTCGCATCGTCCCTACCGCGCGGGGCTGGGCATCGACGCGGCGCTGAACGAGATCACTCGTGGGCGCGGCACGCTGTTCGACGCACAAGTGGTCGATGCCTGCGTGACACTATTCCGGGAGCAGAACTATGTTTTGCCCAACTGACGTGGCTGTATTTTTCGACGAGAGGCACCATGCGGTGCGGCTTGCCGGTGGCGCGTATCGGAGCGAGGCACGCGTGTCCGCAGGGAATGCGCCGTGCGCGCCATCGCACGGGCACCCAGTTCCGGCGAAATCTGACGGGGTAGCGTCGTGAGCGGTGCGGCGAAAGGACTTTGGCATGAGGTCGATGCGGTGCGGCGCGCCATGGTGGAACGGTGGAGAACGCGGGGCGCGCATCGCGGACTCGTGCGGCAAGCGGGAGCACGCGAGCCTGAGCAAGGTCCTGCCGACTTGCAGTCCATGCTGCAAGACCTGGACAAGGCGCGCCGGCAACTCGAACAGGCGCACCAGGAATGGATGGCGGCGCTGGATGTGATGGAAGACCCGATCTTCCTGCACGATAAGGATTTCCACATTCTGCGCTGCAACCGGGCCTATCAGCGCTGCGCCGGGATCCCTTTCAAGCAGCTCATTGGCCGGCTTTACTATGAGGTCTATCCGAAAACCCATGCCCCGTTGCGCCACTGCCTGCAGGCGATGGAGGGGGCGGCTGCAGCAGAAGAAGAGGTCGCGGTCGGCGACAGGATATTCAGGTCGCGCTCTTCCTCTGTCGCGGACGGTGAGGGGAATTATCTCTATTCCATTCACACCCTTGAGGACATCACCGCAGCCCATCAGGCCCGGGTGGCGTTGAAAGAATCGGAGGCGCAGTACCGGCGTCTATTCGAGGCGTCCAAGGAGGGCATCCTGCTTCTCGATGCCGAAACCGGCATGATCAAGGACGCCAATCCCTTCATCCTCGACCTGCTGTCCTATGACCTCGGCGAGTGCGTCGGAAAGATGCTGTGGGAGATCGGTCTTTTTGCGGACATCGAAGCCAGCAAGCTGGCGTTCAAGAAGTTGCAGACCGACGGTTACATTCAGTACGAAGATCTGCCGCTGCAGACGAAGGGGGGGCAGCAGAAGGACGTGGAATTCGTCAGCAGCCTGTACGATGTGGGCGGACGGAAGGCGATCCAGTGCAACATCCGCGACATCACCGAACGCAAGCGATCCGAGCGGGCGCTTCAGGATGAAAAGGAATTCTCCGACATGCTGATCGAGAGCCTGCCGGATATCTTCTATCTGATCGGCCAGCAAGGCACCCTGTTGCGCTGGAGCCGGAAGGGGGCCGAGCTGTTCGGACTTTCGGAGGAAGAGATGCTCAGGACCAATGTGCTGACATTGGGCCATGAGCAAGACAGGACATTGATCGCCCGGATGATACAGGAAGCCTTCGCAACCGGTTCGGCCTCGACCGAGGCGCGCCTGGTGTTGAGGAATGGCGTCCGAAACTATGCCATGACAACCACCCGGGTCGAGGCCAGGCATGAGGTGAACGTCATCGGTTTCGGCATCGACATCACCCAGCTCAAGCAATCCGAGGCGGCACTGCTCGGCGCCAACCGCGAGCTCAAGACGTTATCGGCAGCCAATCTGGCGCTGGTGCGGGCGGCCAGCGAGGACGAACTGGTGCGAGAGGTTGCGAGCATCATCGTGGAAAAGGGCGGCTACCAGATGGCCTGGGTGGGTTATGCGGAGCACGATGCCGCCAGGACCGTGCGTCCGGTCGCGCAGTCCGGCATTGAAGCGGGGTATCTGGAAAATGAACACTTCACCTGGGCCGATACGGATCCGGGACCCACTGCAACCGCGATCAGAACGGGCGTCACGGTAGTCAATTCGGATTACCTGTCCTATCCGGATGTGGCGCCATGGCGCGAGAATGCGATCAAGCGCGGCTACCAGTCAAGCATCGCGATTCCCCTGGTCCAGGCAAAGCAGGTGCTGGGCGCGCTCACTATCCACACGAATAAGGTCTTCGCTTTCGGCAAGGAAGAAGTGGCATTGCTGGAAGAACTTGCCAGCGATCTGTCCTATGGCATCATCACCTTGCGCACCCGCGCCGAGCACGAGCAGCACGCGACGGTCCTGCGGCAGAGCCTGGAACAGTCCGTCCAGACCATCGCGGCCACCGTGGAAGCGCGCGATCCCTATACCGCCGGCCATCAGCGGCGCGTGGGCGATCTGGCGACGGCCATCGCGCAGGCAATGGGCCTGCCGGAAGAGCAGATCCACGGCATTCATCTCGCCGCCATCATCCACGACCTGGGGAAGATTCATATCCCGGCGGAAATACTCAGCAAACCGGGCAGGCTCAATGAACTCGAATACCTCATGATCAAGACCCACCCGCAAGAAGGCTACGACATATTGAAGGATGTGAAATTTCCATGGCCGATCGCGGACATGGTGCTGCAACACCACGAACGGCTGGATGGTTCGGGCTACCCGCAGGGGCTCAAGGGCGATCAGATCATACTCGGGGCGCGCATCCTCGGCGTGTCGGACCTGGTCGAGGCGATGTCCTCGCATCGTCCTTACCGTCCGGGGCTGGGTATCGAGGCGGCGCTGGGCGAGATCATCCGCGGCCGCGGTACGTTGTTCGACCCGCAGGTGGCGGATGCCTGTGTGGCACTTTTCCGGGAGCACAACTATGTCCTACCCAACTGATGAACCCCCGTGGCGGCTGGAATGGAACGAAGGCCTGAGCATGCATATCCCCGAGATCGACGCCGAGCACCGGCGTTTCGTCCAACTGGTCAACGATCTGAACGAGGCCATCGCCGCGCGCATGGATGTGGCGGAGGTCAAGAAACGCATGAGGGCCATCCTGGAAGATGCCGCGACGCACTTCGCGCACGAGGAGGTGCTGTTCAGGGAGTGGGGCTACCCGGAGGCGGACGAACATGCGCTGACGCATGCACAGATCATGAGTGCCCTGCACGGCATCATGGCGAACTTCGAGCGCGGCGGGACGGAATATGAGTGGATCGAGGCCGGGTTGCAGATCAAGCAGGTGCTGATCGAGCACCTGCTGAGCGAGGACATGAAATACCGCGACTACCGCAGCATGTTGGAGACAGAACCGGCGAAGGGCGAGGCGTCCGCGCCGGCTCGCTAGACAACCGCCTCAGTCCTTGCCAAACAGATCGCGGCTATAAACCTTGTCAGCTACATCCCGGATGTCGTCGGTGATGCGGTTGGCAACGATGATGTCGGATTCTTTCTTGAATTGAGCCAGGTCGTTCACCACCCTGGAGTGGAAGAACTCCGGCTCCTTGAGCGCGGGCTCATAGACAATGACCTCGATACCCCTGGCCTTGATGCGCTTCATGATGCCCTGGATGCTGGAAGAGCGGAAGTTGTCGGACCCGCTCTTCATGACCAGGCGATGGATGCCGACCACCTTGGGGTTGCGCTTGATGATGCTTTCCGCAATGAAATCCTTGCGCGTGGTGTTGGACTCGACGATGGCATGGATCAGGTTCTGCGGGACGTCGCGGTAATTGGCCAGCAGCTGTTTCGTGTCCTTCGGCAGGCAGTAGCCGCCATAGCCGAACGAGGGATTGTTGTAGTGGTCGCCGATGCGCGGATCGAGGCTCACCCCCTGAATGATTTGTTTCGTATCCAGCCCATGGGTGGCCGCATAGGTGTCGAGTTCGTTGAAATAGGCCACGCGCATGGCGAGATAGGTGTTGGCGAAGAGCTTGACCGCCTCGGCCTCGGTCGAGTCGGTGAACAGGGTGGGGATGTCCTGCTTGATCGCGCCTTGCTGGAGCAGATTCGCGAAGATCTCGGCGCGCTTGGAGCGTTCGCCGACCACGATGCGCGAGGGATGCAGGTTGTCATACAGGGCCCGGCCTTCGCGCAGGAACTCGGGCGAGAAGATCAGGTTTTCGCATTTGAACTTGGCGCGGGCATTGACCGTGTAGCCGACCGGAATGGTGGACTTGATGATCATCACCGCCTGCGGGTTGATGCTCAGGACATCCTGAATCACCGCCTCGATCGAACGGGTGTTGAAGTAGTTGGTGTCGGCGTCGTAGTCCGTCGGCGTGGCGATGATGACGTAGTCGGCCCCGGTGTAGGCTTCGCGCTTGTCCAGCGTGGCCTTGAAGTTGAGCGTCTTGTGCTTCAGGTAATCCTCGATCTCGGCATCCTCGATCGGCGATTGCCTGCGATTAAGCATTTCGACTTTTTCGGGGATGATGTCGAGCGCGACGACTTCGTTATGCTGCGCAAGCAGGATGGCGTTGGAAATACCTACGTAACCGGTACCGGCAATGGCGATTTTCATGGATTGAACGCTAACGTACTGTGAAAATAATGGCGCGCATTATACGCGATGCAGGCTTACAGGCAGCTTTCAGGCGTCAGCCCGCACACTGGCTTCCATCGCGAGAATGGCGGGACCGCGATATCGCCATGCAGGTGCCTCATGCGGCGTGCGCCAGCCTTGCCTGGTACAGCGCCAGATCGCTTGCCGAAAAGCAGCAGAAGATTACCTCCTGTAGCGAGCAGGGAGTGCGCAGGAAATCGCGCACCGCCGCGATCGCCACCTCGGCGGCCTGATCTGGCGGATAGCCATAGACGCCCGTGCTGATGCAGGGAAAGGCGATGCTGGCGAGCCTGTGCGCGGCGGCGAGGGCCAAGCTTTCGTGGTAGCAGGAGGTCAGCAGCTTCGATTCATTCTGTGTCCCGCCATGCCACACCGGTCCCACGGTATGGATGACAAATTTGGCCGGTAGCCGGTAGCCTCGCGTGAGCCGGGCCTGTCCGGTCGGGCAACCGCCCAGCATCCGGCATTCCTGCAACAGTTCCGGCCCCGCCGCGCGATGGATCGCGCCGTCCACGCCGCCCCCGCCCAGCAGTGACGAGTTCGCTGCGTTGACGATGGCATCGACGTTGAGTTGGGTGATGTCGGCCTGGATGGCGCGTAATGTGGTCATGGTGTGCCTTTGCGAAGGAGAGCATGCCCCGTGCAATAAGCGTAGCGCATTGCAGCGGATGTTGGCGAAATGAATGCGGCGCAATGCCCGGCGGTTACCTCGGAGAGATACTTGCACCCTTGGGTTGCGCCCTACACGATGCCTTGAAAGTGCTCGGAAAGTGTATTAAACGCCGTCTGCGCCAAGTCGGATGCAAGGCAATCCAGCTCAATGACATCCGGCGTGGAGCGCAGCCAGGTAAGCTGGCGCTTGGCGAGCTGGCGGGTGGCGGCGATGCCTTTCTCCAGTAGCTCCGCCTCAGTGATCTCACCTTCAAGATATTCCCAAGCCTGGCGATAGCCGACGCAGCGCATCGAGGTCATGTCGCGGTGCAGCGGGTATTTCTCGCGCAGCATGCGCAGCTCGTCCACCAGCCCGTCCTTCAGCATCTGCTGGAAGCGCACCGCGATGCGCTGGTGCAGCACGGCGCGGTCGGAGGGCATCAGCGCGATGGGCAGGATGCGGTAGGGCAGCGGGCTCTGCTCCTGCTGCCTGATCAGCACGGACATCGGCTGGCCGCTGATGAGATAGACCTCCATCGCGCGCTGGATACGTTGCGTGTCGGTGCTATGCAGGCGCGCGGCGGTTTCGGCATCCACCTTTGCGAGCTCCGCATGCAGATGTTCGATGCCATGTTGCGCGATGATCGCATCCAGTCTGGCGCGCACTTCCGCATCCGCCTGCGGCAAGGGACTCAAGCCTTCGCGCAGCGCCTTGAAATACAGCATGGTGCCCCCCACCAGCAGCGGAATCTTGCCGCGCGCGGTGATGTCCGCCATCAGGCGCAACGCGTCGTGGCGGAAGGCGGCGGCGGACTAAGCTTCGGTCGGATCGATGATGTCGATCAGGTGATGCGGCGCGCGCGCGAGGGTGGCGGCGTCCGGTTTGGCGGTGCCGATGTCCATGTCGCGGAACACCAGCGCAGAATCCACGCTGATGAGTTCCACCGGCAGGCGCTGTACCAGTTCCACCGCGACGCCGGTCTTGCCGCTGGCGGTGGGGCCCATGAGGAAGATGGCGGGCGGATGATTTGTCATGTCAATAAAACCGTTCGTGGTGAGCTATTAAATTCCGTTCGTGGTGAGCTCTTGAATTCCGTTCGTCCTGAGCTTGTCGAAGGAACGAACGGCGCTCAGAACCGGCTTGTCGAAGGACCGTTCATGGTTCGACAAGCTCACCACGAACGGCCTTGGAGCAAACGGGCGAATGGTGTCATGCCAGCTCCCTGTCGCGCGTCTCGTGGATCAGCAGCGCCGCGAACACACTGATCGCCGCTGCGACCGAGATGTATCCGCCCACCCAGGAAAGGCCGCCATGCTGCACCAGTTGCTGCGCGATGTAAGGCGCAAGCGATGCACCAAGGATGCCGCCCAGATTGTAGGCCGCGCCCGCGCCGGTATAGCGCACTGAAGTCGGGAACAGCTCCGGCAGCAACGCGCCCATCGGCGCGAAGGTCGCACCCATCAAAAACAGTTCGAGCGAGAGGAAGGCGGTGATCTGCAAGGTGGAGCCGCTGCCCAGCATCGGCTCCATCAAAAAGCCGGAAAGCAGTGCCGCGCTGCCCGCGACCAGCAACACCGGGCGGCGGCCGTAGCGGTCGCCCGCCATTGCTGCCAACGGCGTGGCGGCGGCCATGAAAATGACGGCGATGCACAGCATGCCGAGAAAATCGGGGCGCGCGATGCCGAGCTTGGTAACGCCGTAGGAAAGCGAGAACACCGTGGTGATGTAGAACAGCGCGTAGCACACGACCATCAGCAAGGCGCCCAGGATCAGCGGCTTCGCGTGGTGGGCAAATAGCTGTGCCAGCGGTATTTTCCTAACATCCGTTCGTGCGGAACCTACATTCCCTCCCCCTTGCAGGGGGGTTAGGGTGGGGGTAGAAGCTGTGTTACTCACCGACTCTACCCCCATCCCAGCCTTCCCCCTGCAAGGGGGAAGGAGTCCTTGTTCCTGCATCGCCTTCAAAAATACCGGCGTCTCGTCCAGCTTCAGCCGCACGTAAAGCCCGATCACCACCAGCGCCGCGCTCGCAAGGAAAGGAATACGCCACCCCCAGTCGCGGAACTGTGCGTCGTCGAGCATATTCGCCAGCAACAAAAAACTGCCCACCGCGAACAAGAACCCTACGGGAGGCCCGAGCTGCGGGAACATGCCAAACCAGCCGCGCCTACCCTTGGGCGCATATTCCGCCGCCAGCAAAGCCGCGCCACCCCATTCGCCGCCGAGGCCGATGCCCTGGCCGAAGCGCAGCAGGCACAGCAGCAGCGGTGCCACCCAGCCAACCATCTCGTAACTCGGCAGCACACCGATCAGCGTGGTGGAGATTCCCATCACCAAGAGCGATGCCACCAGCGTCGTCTTGCGCCCGATGCGGTCGCCGAAATGACCGAACAGCAGCGCGCCGAACGGACGCGCGAGGAAGGCGATGCCGAAAGTGAGGAAAGCGTTCAGCGCCTGCACCGCCGGATCGCTGTTGGGAAAGAAGATCGGCCCGATCACCATCGCTACCGCGAGCCCATAGATGTAGAAATCGTAGAACTCGATGGCGGTGCCGATGAAGCTGGCAAAGGCGATGCGGGTGGTGTTTATTGAGTTGCTCATTCGTTTTTTGTGTGCAAAGTTAGCCCCACAAGCGTTCTTTCCTTTGTCTTACAACTCTGAATGTTCTGAACGCAAGTCGCGCTTTAAATACTTCCACCTCGGGAGTCAATTCTCCCAAGGCGAGATTAATGTCTAATCTGGATAATTCTGATTTCGCACCAACGATCACACGTTTCAACTTTAGTTGATCGGAGAAGTCTGCAAAATAAAGCCCAGTTTCAGGGTCTCTATCTTCTAGGGTTACAAAGGATCGGTATTCCTTTTCATATCTCCAATGAGAATATTTTGTGAAAAGAAATTTTTTCGCTTCATCAATGGAAATGCTATCAGGGTTGCTCAGCTTCTCAAGGTTGGCCACAAGCCGATTTCTGGAATAAAACACTTTCCCTATGTGAACATCTGGAATTTCGAAGCCAAGGCAAAGGCCAGAGTGCGTGTGAGCATAATGGCTCCACATGACAGGGTTATTCCATGCTTCGCTAAAGCATAGAAGCCCGCTATTTTTTGCCAACTCAATTTTCATTTGTTCAAATGCGTATCGGACCTTTTCATTTGACATTTCAATACCAAAAAGCTCGAAAGGATCATTTAGTTTTTGCAGCTCCGCAATCTTCAACCTTCTTTTTTGAAGATTTTCAATTCCGTGTTTGGCATTTACAAAGTGATAAACAAGCATCTTGGTGGGGAGTTCTTATTTTCCGCGCATAAACATCGCATCCAGCTCCGCCAGTGTCACCTGAAACCAAGTCGGTCGTCCATGGTTGCACTGGTCGGCCCGTTCGGTCTGTTCCATCTCGCGCAGGATGGCGTTCATCTCGGGAATGCTGAGTTGCTGGTTGGCGCGCACGGCGGAATGGCAGGCGAGGGTGGCGAGCAGTGAATTGCGGCGTTCGGTGAGGGCGCGGGATGCGCCGAAGTCGCGCAGTTCGTGCAGCACTTCGCGCGCGGCGGTCTCGGCGTGCGACTGCTTGAGCATGGCGGGCATGGCGCGCACGGCCAGCGTGTTGGTGGAGATCGGGGCGATGTCGAAGCCGAGCTTCTGCAGTGCTTCCTGTTCTTCTTCGGTGGTGGCGATGTCGAGCGCTTCGGCGGCAAAGGTGACGGGGATCATGAGTTGCTGGGTGGGCATCTGCTGGGTGTCGAAGGCGGCTTTCAATCGTTCATAGACGATGCGTTCGTGCGCGGCGTGCATATCCACCACCACGAGGCCTTGCTGGTTCTGGGCGAGGATGTAGATGCCGGAGAGTTGGCCTAATGCGAAACCCAGTGGATGGGTTTCTGGCTGCGATGCGGTGTTTTCCTGGTCGCGCACCACGGCGGCTTCTTCCCACAGTTTGTAGGCGGCTTGGGGTTGGGCGGCGCTGAAGGCCATCGTTTGCTGCTGGATAGGCGCGACTGATCGTTGCGCACCCTCTCCCCAGCCCTCTCCCGCAGCGGCGGGAGAGGGGGCGGGTTTGGCGGGGGCGGTCTCATTCATCGTCACACTCAGTGCATCCTGCAAGGCATGGAACACGAACTGGTGGATGCCCTGGCTTTCGCGGAAGCGCACTTCGCTCTTGGCCGGGTGCACGTTCACGTCCACCTGTTCCGGCGGCATGTCGAGGAACAGCACGAAGGCGGGGTGGCGCTGGTGGTGCAGGATGTCCTGGTAGCCCTGTCGCACGGCGTGCATGAGAACCTTGTCGCGCACGAAGCGGCCGTTGATGAAGAAGTACTGTTCGTCGCGGGTGGAGCGGGAGTAGGCGGGCAGGGCGGCGATGCCGTAGAGGTGCAGGGGACCGATCTGTTTTTCTACGACGACGGCGTGCTGGCCGAACTCGGGGCCGAGGAGGGCTGAGACCCTCGCTCCCAGACCCTCTCCCCCAACCCCTCTCCCGCTTGCGGGAGAGGGGGGTAAATTCCATACGCTCTTGCCGTTGTGCTGCAATGAGAACGCCACATCCGGCCGCGACAGCGCGATGCGCTTGAAGGTCTCTTCGCACCAGGCGAACTCGGTGCTCTCGCTCTTCAGGAATTTGCGCCGCGCCGGAGTGTTGAAATACAGCTCGCGCATCTCGATGGTGGTGCCATGCGCGTGAGCGGCGGGGGAGGCGGCGCTCTGCGCGCCGTCCGCCGCTTCGATCTTCCAAGCATGCGCGGCATCGGCGTTGCGGCTGGTGAGTGTGACCTGCGCCACCGCGGCCATGCTGGCCAAGGCCTCGCCGCGGAAGCCCATGCTGGCGACGCGCTGCAAATCGTCGAGCGAGGCGATCTTGCTGGTGGCGTGGCGCATCAGCGCCAGCGGCAGTTGGTCTTTGGCGATGCCGCCGCCGTTGTCGCGGACTCTCAATAACTTGATACCGCCCGCTTCCAGCTGCACCGCGATCTCGGTTGCGCCCGCATCCAGGCTGTTTTCCAGCAGTTCCTTCAGCGCCGAGGCGGGGCGTTCGATCACTTCGCCGGCGGCGATCTGGTTGATGAGGAGGTCGGGGAGCAGGTGGATGGAGGACATCCGCGGATTATAGCGGATAGGCCGAGGTGGCATTTTGTGGTTCCAGCAATGCATCCGCCGTGGGCGTAAATAGCCCTCAGGGGTGCGACAAAATGACGCGCGACAATATGACGCATTCCCGTGCTTGCATGAGGGCTTTAGTATCCGCCCAGTTCAAAAAAAGCATTCACGGAGGTGTGTATGAGCAAGAAGTTCGCTGTCACGGGCGCGATGTCGCTCGTGTTGTCCATGTCGTTCGTCAATCCTGTCCATGCAGAAGACGCGCTGGCTGCGCCTGCTGCCGAGCCGGCGATCACCAACAGCGAGACTGCCGGCACGTCCGGCACCACGCCTGCCGTTGCGGTGGAGGCTCCGAAAGCGGATGCGGAAAAGGGCGGCGTGACCAAGAAGATGCTGGGCGAGGTGGTCGTCACGTCCACCACCATCGATGACCGTTTCGATTCCAAGCGTGGCGAGCCGAGCAATATCAACAACATCAGCGGCAGACGCGTGGACGAGGAGCACGGCAAGAACATCGTGGATATCCTCGAATCGGTTCCCGGCGTGACCGCCGAAGTACAGAGCGGCGACTCGGTGAAGATCATGCTGCGCGGCGTCGAGGCGCAGCGCTACATGGGCGAGAAGCCGGGCGTGGCGATCGTGATCGACGGCGTGCCGGTGCAGGAGCGTACCGGGCGCGTCAACATCGACCTCGACAACATCGAGTCGATCAAGGTCATCAAGGGCGGCGCTTCCTATCTGTTCGGCGAAGACGCGCTGTCCGGCGCGGTGATCATCACCACCAAACGCGGCGCCAAGATGGCGGGGGTCACGCTCGGCGGCGAAGTGGGGAGCTTCAACTATCACAAGGGGCTGGCGCGCGTCGGCTTCTCCGGCAACAGCTGGGTCGGGCACATCCAGAAATCCCGGGCGATGTCGGATGACTACTACGACCAGGGCGAATGGTCGCGGGATTATCTGGACGGAAAGCTGCAGTACCTGATCGACGAGACCAGCGACCTGACGCTGGGTTTCGAGCATGCCAAACGTGCCAAGGACAGCCACGGCACGGTGAGAGGCGTCACCAACGCGGCAATCGATCCGACTAGCGCGACCTCGGGCGGCAAGGACTATGCACGCAATTACGACGTCGACCTGAACAAGGTGAACCTGTCGTATGCCAAGGACTTTGGCGAACTTTCCAACCTGCTGGTGAACACCTATCTGTTCCGGGACCACACCTTCGGCTGGCAGAATCCGAACGGCTATTTGCGCGACAGCGCGGGCAATCTGTTGCCGGACAACGATATGTCCACCATGCGCGACGTGTACGCCAGCGGCGCTGACACGAAGCAGGAACAGAAGGGGGTGAAGGCCGAGCTGCGCGAGGGCGGGGAACAGGTCGGCATGATGGCCGGCCTCGACCTGCAGCGCTTCGAGGACAGGGCGGTCACCACCAACCTCGTGACCTATACCGCGCGCAACACACCGGTCGGCTTCAGCAATCCGCTGAACCTGGCCGGTACTGTCACCAACGACAGCCTTTCCTCTTCGGACACACGGGCCCTGTATGGCGAGTTCAAATGGCTGCTGTCAGAGCCGCTGACCGCCACGCTGAACGCGCGCCACGACATCATCACCGCGAAATATGCCAGCTACATCCCGCTGACTTCCACGCAGATAGCGGAAGGCAGGGTCAGCAGCGGAGAGAAGACGTTCCGCGTCTGGTCGCAGCGCGCCGGCCTTAACTACGCAGTGAATTCGGAACGTGAGATATATTCCAACGTCTCCACAGGCTTCCGCGTGCCGACCATCGCCCAGCTGTATGGCGGGTCGATCACGCCGACCGGCACGGTACTGGCGAACCCCGAACTGGTGCCCGAGAAATCGTGGAACTACGAGATCGGCATGCGCGCCAAGGACGAGCTGTTCGGCATCCCGCTGGACACGGACATCGCGTTGTTCCAGATCGACCGCAACAACTTCATTCTGAACAGCGGCGGCCAGTATCAGACCACGCCGACCGCGGTAGGCGTCGAGCAGTACCAGAACATCGGCGGCGTGCGCAATCGCGGGCTGGAAGTGGGCGCCAAGACCGACTCGCGCGAGACCTGGTCTGGCGATGTGGCCTATACCTATCTGCGGGCGGTCTTCACGCGCAATGACAGCTACTGGATGTCCATGGGTTCGCGCAGCAATCCGCTGCCGTCCGTGTATTACAACAACACCGGCAACACCGTGCCGCGCACCCCGAAGCACAGGATCAACCTGGCGACGCGCTACCGCGCCACTTCCGCCTGGACGATCACGGGCGAGGCGAACGCGCAGTCCGGCATCTATGCCGACGAGGTCAACGTGGTGTGGGTCGGCGGACGTACGGTCTACAACCTGATGGCCAACTACGAGATTCGGACCGAGAAGGACATGAAGTGGTCGGCCTTTGCCCGCATCGACAACGTGTTCGACCGCAACTACTACACCACCATCCGCGGCGGCTCCGACAGCAACGGCGACGGCGTCTACGACGCGGAAGACCCGTCCATCACGGTCAACGCCGGACGGGTATGGACCGCCGGCCTGTCGCTGACCTTCTAAGGAGTGCGACGATGAGAATGAGCGCGATATTGATGGTAGGGCTGCTGGTAGCGGCGCCTGTCTTCGCTGCGACACTGGAGGGAAAATCGGGAGGAAGGCCACAGGTGGATGTGTCCGGCGGCCACGACCATGCGGCGATGATGCGGGGCATGGGCAAGCAGACCGCCTGGACGCTCTATCCGACTTTGAAGGCAAGGATGAGCGGCGAGAGCCGCGAGACCATGAAGACGGCCATCGTGCCGCAGAACATTGTGGCCGCCAGCATCGATGCCTGGTCCAACAACCTGAAGGATGACAACGCGCACCGGCAACTGGCGATGGAGATGGGCGGCGCCATGCTGGACAAGCCAGCCAGTGGCGGCTTCCATTGGCTGGCCGCGCGCGAGGAGCAGGGCGATACGGTGCGCGTCGCTTCCACCGTGTATCCGTTCGGCGAGCGCGGCGCGAAGGATCCGACCGCCATGTTCATGCAGCATAAGCATGAACTGGAGATCATCCCGCAGCCGTATCCGCGCGAGCACTCCCGCTATCGCGCCAATGAGGACTGGAAGTTCCTGGTGCGCTTCAACGGCAGTCCGCTGCCTGGCCAGAAGGTCTATCTGGAGACATCCAACGGCAGCATGGCCGAGTTCGTGGCGGACGCACAGGGCGTGGTCGCGCTGCATGTGCCAGACGATTTCAAGGCCGGGGAATCGCACCAGGCGGCAGGCGGCCACAACCACGGGCGCGCGGGCGCCGATTTCGTGCTGGCGACCGAGCATGCCGATGGCGGCAAGACCTACCTGACCGCCTTCAACAGCAGTTACGGCAAAAATGCATACGACCAGCGCAGCCTGGCGCTGGGGCTGGGCTTCACCGTGCTGGGCATGCTGGGTGCGGTGCCGCTGCTGCGCAAACGCAAGGCCGCAAAGAAGAGCGAGGAGACTGGCAATGCTTAAAACACTATTCCCGACGCTGGGGCGGTTGCGCTTCACCGTGCAGATCCTCATGCTGTTCGTCACCGTCTACGGCGGCGCGCTGCTCGGCAGCTACACGGTGGACCGCATCTCGCAGGC